>JAQBNJ010000361.1 GCA_028288645.1 Sediminibacterium sp. | reverse complement strand
CTCAGACTGGCTTCTTACTCGTGCATATTCATACTGTGCAAGAACAAATTCATAAGGTGAGAGAACATCCAGTTTTTTGGGAAATGTTTTTGCCTGCTCGTACCCGCTATAACTAATCGTTGTTCTTCCGCCTTTGGCACTTTTGGTTGTGATGATCACAACGCCATTCGCACCGGCAGCGCCATAGATAGCCGCGGTTGCTGCATCTTTCAACACATCAATGCTGGCGATATCCGAAGGTGCAATATCATTAAGGCTGCTTACACGAAACCCGTCTACGATATACAAAGGATCATTGCTGCCGGTGATAGATCCGCCTCCGCGTACGCGGATCACGATATCTGCACCAGGCTGGCCATCAACAGTAGTTACCTGCACACCCGGCATACGCCCGGTCATCGCTTCGGCAACATTTGAAACCGGGATCTTTTCGATCTGGCTGGCAGGCATGGAAGAAACCGTTCCGGTCAGGTCCCTTCTTTTCAGGGATCCGTATCCCACAACCACTACATCATCCAGTGTTTGCACTTCTTCGGTCATGGTAACATTTACCGCCGACCTGTCGCCTACATTTATTTCGGTCTTTTTAAACCCGGTAGAGGAGAATTCAAGGACGACTTTGCCTGTAGCGGGAGCCGAAATGGTGAATTTACCATTGTCATCCGTGGAAGTAACGGTCTTGGTACCTTTGACTGTAACGGTGACACCCGCCATTAATCGCTTCGTGCTGTCGCTGGAAACGGTTCCTGTGATCTTACGCACTTGCCCAAAAGTTACAGCACAGGAGCAAAGCAGTAGCAAAAGAAGAAGAAATTTACTTTTCATATAGTGGCTTAAATATTAAACAAGCGATTGTGTATTAGGCGAATACTGAATTTTACATTTACCCGGAACTACGATAAACATAAACGAGAGTTGGCTAAGGCTTGTCAAGGAAACCTGGTTCCTCTTTTTTGGAAGGGCAGTGTTAGTATTGGCAAGACAGATCGTTCTCTTTCCAAAGATTCAAAACTTTTTGTTTAAACGAATTGCTTTTTACGCAATCGATGCCGGAACCTATTGAATAACTGCCTGTTGAGTTCCTATTTGTTCCAAAGACACTCAATCCTACCCTTTAGCTGCACTCTATAACCCGGGGCTTTCACAGCATTAAAAGGACTACGCAATCGATTGCGGATTTTTTGTGCGGGCAAAAATGATAATAGTTTAATTATGTGTTCCCAACTTTACGAACTGCCTGGCAAAAACAACCGCGGCAAAATGAGGTATTCTTATAATGATTGCAAAAAAACGCATGTGAAAAAATTACAGTTCATACAAACAAAACTGAAGCTCCTGGCCATTGTTTTGGGTGCAACCACGCTCCTACCGGTAACGGTATATGCTCAATCGCCGTATGTTTCAAAAGTTTGGGTGGCAGATAAGGGGAACGGTACGTACAAAAATCCGGTTCTGCATGCAGACTATTCAGATCCGGATGTGATAAGAGTGGGCGACGATTATTACATGGTTTCTTCCTCGTTTGAAGATATCCCTGGCCTGCCCATCCTTCATTCGAAAGATCTTGTGAACTGGTCGCTCCTCACACATGCCTTACAACGCCAGCCACCTTTTGAACATTTTTCCAAACCGCAGCATGGAAATGGCGTATGGGCACCTTCGATCCGTTATTATAAGAACGAATTTTATATCTATTATCCCGATCCTGATTTCGGGATCTATGTTACCAAAGCAAAAAATGCCGCCGGGCCCTGGTCCGATCCCATATTGATAGAAGCAGGTAAAGGATTGATCGATCCCTGCCCTTTATGGGATGACAATGGTAAAGTGTACCTGGTGCATGGGTTTGCAGGAAGCCGCGCCGGTATCAAATCAGTGATAGTGGTGAAACAATTAAACACAGAAGGCACAAAAGTGATGGATGCTGGCAAAATTGTATTTGATGGCCATGACACCGACCCTACACTGGAAGGGCCGAAATTTTATAAACGCAATGGTTACTATTACATTTTTGCCCCGGCAGGCGGCGTGTCCACCGGCTGGCAACTCGCGCTTCGTTCAAAAAATATTTATGGCCCTTACGAAAGGAAAGTTGTGATGGACCAGGGAGGCTCCAAAGTTAACGGCCCGCACCAGGGTGCATGGGTGACCACGCAAACCGGTGAGGATTGGTTCCTGCATTTCCAGGATAAAGAAGCGTATGGAAGAGTGGTTCACCTCAATCCCATGAAATGGATCAATGACTGGCCGGTGATCGGTGTTGATAAAGACGGCGATGGAAAAGGCGAACCGGCAAGTGTGTATAAAAAGCCAAATGTAGGTAAGTCCTACCCTGTTCAAACACCCGCTGAAAGCGATGAGTTCAAAAGCAATGAATTGGGACTTCAATGGCAATGGATGGCTAACCCGAAAGCAACCTGGTTGTTCACCAATCCTGCCAATGGTTCGTTGAGATTATATTCAGACAGGATCGATAGCGTGACCAATCTTTGGTGGGCACCCAATGTACTCCTGCAGAAATTTCCTGCCGAAGAATTCATGGTAACCACGAAGCTGACATTCAAACCAAATACAAGACTGGAAAATGAAAAAACCGGTTTAACGGTCATGGGTTTCAGCTATGCAGGTATTGCTTTGAAAAACAGGAAAGACGGGTTATCTCTTGTATACACGCTTTGCAGGGATGCAGACAAGAACAAAACAGAAATAGAAACTGTAATAGCCAAAGCAACCAATGCTACAGTTTATTTGAGAGTGAAAGTTAGCGCAGGTGGCAAATGTATGTTCAGTTATAGTTTTGATGGAACAATATTCACTGATGCAGGCGATGTATTCACCGCAGAAGTTGGCCGATGGATCGGTGCAAAGTTTGGTATTTTCTGTACAAGAATGTCACAGATAAATGATGCAGGTTATGCGGATTATGATTGGGTGCATGTGGAACCGGTGAAATAATTATTTACGTGTTGTGTTATTAAACTGTATTGAAATTAATGATCTTCTCTGTGAAACTCCGTGTTCCCTGCGTCTCTGTGGTGAAAAAAAGCAAACTCATTTGCCGATATTTTTATCGAAGCGAAGGCTTCACCACATAGACACAGGGAACACAGAGTTTCACAGATTTTAAATAGTACCACACGTTAATTATTTGTAAATGAATCGTAACAAAAGATCAAACAGCATCATCACATTGAAAAAAAAAATCATCATACTAATTGCTCTGTTTGTTTCATACAATGTACACGCGCAGGAGTTCATTGCTCTCTGGCCAAAGGGCCATATGCCGAATACAAAAGGCATGCAGTTAACAGACAGCATTGCCAATGAAAGAATTTACCGGGTGGGTGTTCCCGGTATGTATGCTTACTTCCCTTCGCTACAGGAAAACAAAGGAGCAGCAGTGGTGATCTGTCCCGGTGGCGGGTATGAAAGACTGGCCTATGTGATCAGCGGTATACAACTGGCAAAATGGTTCAATACCATGGGCATTGCAGCCTTTGTTTTGAATTACCGATTACCCAATTCACCTGATCTTGTACAAAGAGAAACAGGCTTATTGATGGATGCGCAACGTGCGGTCAAGATCATTCGCGCCAATGCAGTACAATGGAAGATAAAAACGGATAAAATTGGCCTACAGGGCTCTTCTGCCGGCGGGCATCTTGCTGCGATGGCGGGTAATGCAACAGAAGATATCAGCTCTATTAAAGATTCATTGGATGCCATCGCCTACAAACCAAATTTTACGATACTTGTTTCACCGGTAATAGACATGGGTGAGTACGCGCACAAAGGCAGCAGGAAAAATTTATTGGGCGACAATCCTTCACAGACATCGATAGATAAATATTCTATGCAGTTGCAGGTAACAGCTCAAACACCACCGGGTTTTATTGTAGATGCCATCAATGATAAAACAGTGCCGCCAATGAACAGCCTGTTGTTTTACAAAGCGTTGCTTGAAAAAAATGTCTCCGCCTCTTTTCATGTATTTCCGCAAGGGGCGCATGCGATCGCGTTGAGAAATAATCCCGGCTCAACCGAACTGTGGACAAATCTTTGTGAAGCATGGCTTAACGAAATGAAATTTATTGAACCTATTGTAATTAAATAATGATGATAAAAACCTTGCTCAAACAGAAGATACCGCTATGCTTTGTTTGCGTTATGGTTGTATTCTTCGTAAATGCACAGCACACAAAACTTCCATCCATTCCTGCCAATCGATTTTTGATAACTGATCTCGGTGCAATCGGTGATGGCAAGACATTAAATACAAAAATGATCCAGCAGGCATTGGATAAGGCAATGGTTGATGGAGGAACCGTGATCATTCCCAAAGGCATTTTTCTTTGCGGGCCTTTGAACATGTATGACAGAACAAATCTTGACATACAGAAAGGAGCCATACTCCGTTTACGGAATGATGTGGATTCTTTTCCTGTAGCAAAAGAACGTTACCTCAACTTCATCCATATTTCCAAAGCAACAGATATTAAAATAAGTGGTGAAGGAACCATCGATGGACAGGGAGAGATCTGGTGGAAGAAATTCACTGCAAAAGAAATCACCTACCGACGCCCTCAAATGATGTTCATTGAACAATCGGAAAGAATCGAAATTTCGGGTATCACTTTTCTCGATCCGCCTAACACACATCTATCCATAAAAGATTGCAATGAAGTCTATATCCAC
>JAQBNJ010000358.1 GCA_028288645.1 Sediminibacterium sp. | reverse complement strand
ATTGATAATAATGAAATGGTAAAAAATATAATATACGATATGGCCCCTGCAAATAAAGCGGACAATATTGAATGGGTGATACAGCTATTGCCTGATATCAAAGGTGATAAAAACCTGATCAGGCAGGTATGGGTCAACCTTATTTCCAATGCCATAAAATACGCAAGAAACGTGGAGAAGCCGCGGATTGAAATAGGAAGTTTTCATCAAACAGGGCAAATCGTTTTTTTTATAAAAGACAATGGAGTGGGATTTGACGAAAAGTATAAGGATAAACTATTTAAAGTATTTCAGCGATTGCATAGCGATGTTGAATTTGAAGGAACGGGTATCGGCCTTGCACTGGTAGAAAAAATCATTTCCAGGCATGGCGGTAAGGTATGGGCGGAATCGGCGGTGAATAAGGGAGCTGGCTTTTATTTCGCTCTGCCAGGATAAAGATAAACCGGTATACTATAAATCAAATAACGTAAAACTTAATACATGAACCAGAATTCAGTGGAAGTATTACTGGTGGAAGACAATCTCTATGATGCAGAATTAACCATCCGCGAGTTGCAAAAACATAATATGACCAATTACCTGTTTCATGTTAGCGACGGCGAAGCTGCTCTTGATTTTATTTTTGCGAGGGGGCAGTTTGCAGGTAACCGCGATATGGGCTTCCCGCCAAAAATAATACTGCTCGATATTCAAATGCCGAAAGTAAACGGCATTGAAGTATTACAAAAAATAAAATCGGATGAACGTACCAAAGCTGTGCCGGTAGTGATTTTAACCTCATCCAAAGAAGATCCTGATATCAGAAAATGCTATGACCTGGGCGCCAACAGCTATATCGTTAAGCCGGTAAATTTTGAAAGATTTGCCGAAGCGATAAAAAATCTTGGCTTTTATTGGTTATTGCTAAATCAACCACCTGCTTCATAATACCAACTATGCCTGAACCAGTACGAATATTAATGCTTGAAGACAGCGATACTGATGCTGAAATGATCCAATTGTTATTGGGAAGGGAAGAACTCGCATGTGAATTCATCCTGGCTAAGAACAAAGAAACGTTCACAGTAGCGCTTGCCCGGTTTTACCCGGATATCATTCTTTCTGACCACTCTTTGCCACAGTTTAATTCAGTGGAAGCGCTTGCTATGGCCCGTAAACAATTTCCGGGGATACCATTTATAATAGTGACCGGGACCGTATCAGAAGAATTTGCTGCAGAAATTATAAAATCAGGCGCTGATGATTACATCCTCAAGGATAGATTGGCCAGGTTGCCGAATGCGATTAAAACAGTGATCCAAAGGCGAAAATCCGAAATAGAAAAACAGGAAGCTGAACAAAAAATAAGACGATCTGAAGCTAATCTCAGAACCATTTTTGAAAATACCTCCGAAGGATTTTTATTAATGGACCGGGATGCTGTTGTTATGGCATTTAACAGTAAAGCAGCAGACTATACCTTTTTCAGAAACAAGAACAGGATGAGAATTGGCGACTCAATTTACAATGTTATAGAAAAGGACCGGATCGTTTTTCTCAAGGAACTCATAACAATGGCATTAAGGGGAGAAAGCATCCAATATGACAGATCTTATGATGCCGGAAACGGGAAAACAGCATGGATCGATTTTTATGTTGCACCTGTAATAGATGTTGATAAGGTAACGGGTATATGTATGACCGGCCGCGACATTACCGAAAAGAAGATACTTGAACAGGCAAGGGAATTTGACCGGAATAACCTGAAGGCTTTAATAAATAACACCAACGACCCGATGTGGAGTGTTGATACAAACCACAAACTAATTACATCTAATGAGGCATTCGATACTATGGTTGAAAGAATGACAGGAAAACCGCTTAGAAAGGAAAATGATGTTCTTGCAGGCGATTTTGGTGCAGAGCTGTTGAACGATTTTCGCAAATATTACGAGCGGGCATTTTCAGGAGAAAGTTTTACAGAAATTGTATACTCCGGCTTTCCCTGGGATACCTGGTCGGAAATTTCCTTTTACCCCATCTACAACAGGAATATCCTTACCGGTGCTGCATGTTTTTCTCATGATATTACCTGGAGAAAAAAAGCAGAAAAAGAAATAACGGATTATAAGAATGCGCTTGATCAATCGTCCATTGTAGCAGTCACGGACCGGTGTGGCCTTATCAAACACGTAAACAATAATTTCTGTAAGATATCGGGATATACAGCAGAGGAACTCGTAGGGTCCGACCACCACATTATTAATTGCGATGGCTATACGGGATACGCTACCAATCATTTATGGAAAACGATTTTCAACGGCAATATCTGGAGAGGCGAGTTTTGCAGCAAAACCAAAAGCGGAACCCCTTATTGGGTCGATACAACCATCGTCCCTTTCCTGGATGAAAATGGAAAGCCGGTCCAGTATGTTGAAATATCAAATGATATAACAGCAAGGAAAATGATGGAGCAGGAAATAATAGATCAAAAAATACAGGAACAAAAGAAAATAGCAAGAACCATTATCAAAACCCAGGAAAGAGAACGAAACTATATCGGGCAGGAACTGCATGATAATATAAACCAGATATTAGTAGGTGCAAAAATATACCTGTCATCCGCAGGAAATAAAAGCAGTGAAATAGAAGGACTGGTTAAATACCCTGGAGAACTGATTGGGAAGGCCATTGAAGAGATGCGGTCATTAAGCAGCAAACTGGTTACTCCCTTGAAAGATATCAATCTGAATGATTTGGTTCAACGGCTCATTGACGATTTTGATAAAAGCCAGTCAATACAAACAATATTTACCTATAATTTGCGGGGAAACCCTGTCAGTGACGAACTGAAATTAAACATCTACAGGACCATTCAGGAACAGCTGAATAATATTGCAAAGCATGCGCAGGCGAAAAATATTACCATCTCAATACAGGCAGACAAAGGCTCTATCAATATACTTGTAGAAGATGATGGCCAGGGTTTTGATACGAATGGAAAAAGAAAGGGTATTGGTATCTCAAATATATTGAACCGGGTAGAATCTTTTAACGGGCAGGTAACAATAGAAAGTTCACCGGGGAATGGCTGTAAAATAAGTTTTGATATACCGTTGAATTAAATGGATTTGGTATTGATCCAGCCATCTCCACAAGAGGAAATGGAGGCTGTAAACTGTGCGCAACCAGCTTGTATACCAGACCAAGTTTAGAAATGGGAACAATTTGTTAGTACAGGTTGGGGACGATATTCAGGAGATGCTGAGCACTTCTAGTCAGTCAAGGCTGATGGGTTGGGATGAAGCCTTGGGAACTTACGCAGCGCTGGACTATACCAGATTGAGCAGCACTATGTTTGGTACGGTTACCGGAGTCGGTATATTAACCGATCCTCCCTTTAGTGTTTACAAGAATCTATCGCGCTTTCTCTCTTATTTTGCACTTGGCAGCTATACAATTGCGGGTAAATATAATATCGATGCCAGTTACCGTCAAGATCACAGCAGTTTGTTCGGCAGGAATTTGTCTACTCAGAGCGAGCCTACCTGGAGCATAGGCGGAAAATGGCATATTGCCCGTGAAAAGTTTATGGAGCAAGTAAAACCTATAAACTCATTAGACCTGCGCGCAACTTATGGAGTTACCGGCAATTCGCCATTCTCAGGTTCTGCCTCATTGGATGATGTAGTATCTCCTCAAAACTCTTCCACTTCAGGAAATCTGATTGCAGGTAATGCATTTACGTTATCTACCATTAGAAATGGAAACCTCGCTTGGGAGCTTACGCGAACAATTAACATTGGACTTGACTTTGAAGTTTTGCACAACAGGATTGGCGCCAGTATCGATTATTATTACAAAAACACCACTGATCTGATTGGGTCTTTGTTACTGAACCCATTTTCCGGATATCCGTCAACAGTAGGTAACATCGGAAAACTTGTAAACCATGGAGTTGAAGTAAGCCTGCGATCGAACAATATTACAAAGGAGCATTTTAGGTGGACCACGATGATAACGATGGGATATAATAAAAATAAACTTGCTTCCTATCTCATCCCGGGCGGTTACTCTGCTGCCGGATTGGCGAGAGGTATCAATGCCCGGGAGGGCTATTCAATCAAACCTGTATTTGCTTATCACTATGCAGGGTTAGACAATTTGGGCGATCCACAAATCTATAAGGCTGATAACACGATCACCAAAGTAGTAGATGCTGCTGTGGCTGGTGATATGATTTATAAAGGCAGCCTACTACCGATAGTAACTGGTGGAATTTCGAACAGTTTTGGATATAAGGCATTCACATTGGATGTAAATATCATATACAATCTTGGAGGTGTAATGTTTCAGGATGTGAATACCAAATTTAATGGAAATACCAACGGCGCTGGACTTGCCGGCCAAAATATTGCTACTTATTTTCTTGATCGATGGAAACAGCCAGGCGACGAAGCTTTCACGCAGATTCCTTCTTACGTTACCAAAAGTGTAGATGCAAGACGCAGAAATATAGACTATTATACATATGCAGACATTAATGTAGTTAGTTCTTCTTATGCGAAGATCCGTGAAGCTACTCTTTCTTACGATTTGCCGGTACAATACCTGAAGCGTCTGCGCATGAACCGGGCCAGGATTTTTATACAAGGTGGTAATTTCATGATATGGAAAGCTAATAAAGTAGGAATTGATCCTGAAGTGCCAAGATCACCAACTGCGGTAAAACCCAAACCTAACTATAGTCTTGGTGTGAATTTTTCATTTTAACAATTAACAAAAACGATATGAAG
>JAQBNJ010000350.1 GCA_028288645.1 Sediminibacterium sp. | reverse complement strand
TTTGATACGATGCGGGTTGGTGAGATCATCAGCAGGGTAAACGATGCTGTTAAAATAAGAGTGTTTATCAATGATGTAGCATTGAGTATGGTAGTAAATATCCTGATCGTTGGTTTTTCTGTTGGGGTGATGTTCTTGTATTATTGGAAACTGGCACTCATCATGCTGGGGATTGTTCCGGCGTACTTTTTTATTTACCGGATAAGTAATATTATAAACAAGAAATGGCAACGGATCTTAATGGAAAACAGCGCTGAACTTGAGGCGCAGCTAGTAGAAAGCCTGAATGCGGCCGGCACTATTAAACGTTTTGGTCTTGAGGAATATGCAACGATCAAAACCGAAAACAGGTTTATCGTTTTACTTAAAAATATTTACGCGAGCAGTATCAAAGGTTTATATATCGGTACGGCGTCTGATCTCGTTTCGAAGGTCTTCACCATTGTCATTCTATGGACCGGAGGCTATTTTGTGATCAACAGGGAATTGAGTCCCGGTGAATTGCTTTCGTTTTATGCGCTCATTGGTTATTTTACCGGCCCGGCTGTTGCACTTATCGGAGCCAATAAAAACATACAAGATGCATTGATCTCTGCTGATCGTTTATTTGAGATCATTGACCTGGAAACGGAAGCCTCTACAGAAAATAAAATAGAACTCACACGCGAACTCGTTGGCGATATCTGTTTTAATAGTGTTTATTTCAGGTATGGAACAAGGGTTTCTGTCTTCGAAGGCCTGGATCTTACGATCAGAAAGGGTTGCACCACAGCCATCATCGGAGAAAGCGGATGTGGTAAATCAACATTACTGTCGCTATTGCAAAATCTTTATCCCGTTACGAAAGGAAATATTACTATTGGCGAACTGAATATTCAACACATAAGCAACCGGAGTTTAAGACAGGTAATATCGGTGGTGCCGCAGCAAATAGATCTCTTTGCAGGAACTATTATCCAGAACATTGCAATCGGAGATCCAGAACCGGATATGCAACGGATACTTTCCTTATCCAATCGCTTAGGCTTAGATGATTTTGTTGAAAAACTGCCTGACAATTACAATACGCTATTAAATGAGCATGGCATCAATCTCTCCGGCGGCCAAAGGCAAAGAATTGCCATTGCACGTGCCTTGTATAGAGATCCCGGGATACTCATCATGGATGAAGCTACAGCATCACTTGACCCGCTGAGTGAACAAAAAGTTCAGCAAACATTAAAATGGTTTAGTCAACAGGAGAAAACCATCATTATCATCGCGCATCGGCTTAGCACCATCAAAATTTGCGACGAAATACATGTATTGAGATCGGGCCGCCTTGTTGAGTCCGGGAACCATGAAGGATTGCTGGAGATAAGAGGTGAATACTATCAACTATGGCAGCATCATGCAGGATCGATAGCTGATGGTTAAAGAAATTATCAATTTTCTTTTTCTCATCATCTATACTTAGCTGTTGTGCTATTGATATATTGCCTTGGGGTGAACAGCTTTACTTTCCAGTATTGTGCAAATAATCCTTTAGCGCAGCTTGATAAACAGAACTGCCAGCCGGTAATTTTGAAGCGTATTTTTGCCTGGCAACAGGATCGTTGTTAATTGCCTTTGCAAAGCTTACCGCCTCTCTGAAAAGCATCCGCCTGCTTTCCTGCGCGGCACTTGGTTTTACCGATGACATGTCAGGAAATTTTGATACTACGGTTTTTCCGGCATAAGTCTTAAAAACCAATTGTTTCGCCACCGCCCCACTCAGTCCTTGCAGAATTATATTTTTGGAAGTTCCTGCCATATAAATAACGAATTAAGGTTTACATAATTTACACGTGACAGGTCATGGATTGCTCTGGAATAAGTCCTGTGTATAAGCATCCTTCGCTCATCATTCGCTTTAAGTATACCCTAAGTTAGGTATCATCGGGATTTTAGCAAAGATCACTGGCTTGTTTTTCGGCAATAATCAAAAACTTGGCTGGTAAAGTAAAAACGGCAGAATTGTTTCGGGGAAGCTATCGAGGAATGGCATATGTATACCCGGTTCGGCCACACAGCCAGATGCCAGGGTATAGGTAATTTTGTTGAATCCGGTAATGGGTTTGTTGTAACTTAACAGTAAACCAAATTGCACTGCCAGTATGATGATTCCGAATAGAATAGTCCGCCTTTGCCTGTATGCTATTCTCTTCCCTTTTTGTTGCCTTTCCTCGTTTGGCCAATCTGCTGAACTGCAGAAATGCGGTTTTATTTCCGCTGGTAAATTGAAAATATATTATTGTGAAAAAGGAAAGGGGCCGGCTATTGTATTCCTGCACGCGGGTTTTCTGGATATGCATCAATGGGACAAGCAGGTAACAATTTTGTCCAAAACACGGCATGTAATTACACTCGACCTGCCGGGACATGGGCAGAGCATAGGAAACGATACTTCGATCAGGATCGCGGAAGTGATCAATCGCGTGCTCATCAATTTAAAAATTTCAAGCGCTTCCTTTGTCGGTATGTCGCTGGGGGCTTCCTGTGCAATAGATTTTGCGTTGGCGCATCCTGAAAAAACAACAAGGCTTTTGCTTTGCTCGCCGGGGT
>JAQBNJ010000334.1 GCA_028288645.1 Sediminibacterium sp. | reverse complement strand
TTTGATATTAATGCCGACAAGCTTACCTGGTCAGAAGAATTATACCATGTTTTTGACACCGACAAACAAACATTCGTGGAAACTCATGGTTCGTTTTTACACCTGGTAGATGAGGAAGACAGGGAATTTGCATTGCAAACCAGCATTCATACCCAAGAAACAGGAGAACCGTTTACTATTGAATACCACATTACTACTTTTAAAGGAGAAAAACGTATTATCCAGGAACATGGATATGGAGAAAAAGATAATAATGGACAAGTGATCCGCTTGTTTGGGACCGCCCAGGATATTACAGAACGCAAAAAAGCAGAGGATAAACTGAAACAGTCCTATGCAGAAATAAGACAACTGACCGAACACCTTCAGAATATAAGGGAAGATGAACGAAAAAACATTGCGAGGGAAATTCATGACGAACTGGGACAGCAACTAACCGCCATAAAAATGGATGTGGCCTGGATCGATAAAAAAACACCGGAAGCAACAGATGAGATAAAAAGAAAACTGAAAAATATAATTGGGTTGCTGAATGAAAGCAATCAATCTGTAAGAAGGATATTAAGCGAATTAAGGCCAAAGATCTTAGACGACCATGGTCTGTTGGAAGCCATCCAATGGCTTGGACATGAATTTTCGCGTGCTAGCGGCATACCTGTTACATTTGTCTCCACAGAAAAAGACATAAAGGCATCGGAACAAATTGCAACCTGTATTTTTCGTGTGTGCCAGGAGGCATTCACCAATATTACCCGGCATTCACATGCAACACATGTTTTAAATTCAATCAAAATTACAGAAGGGAATATCGTGGTTACAATTGAAGACAATGGAGTAGGATTTGATGCCACATCCATACAAAATAAAAAATCATTCGGAATTTTAGGTATGAAGGAAAGGGTCGGGTCCCTGGGTGGTAAATTTGAATTGGTTGCTTCAGTTGGTAAAGGAACAAGCATTAAAGTAAGTTTGCCCTATCATACATAACTGTAAAGGATAGGTCACAAAGAAAAAAAATGAAAAGAATTATTTTAGCCGATGATCACAGTTTTATACGTTTAGGAATCATGCAGATACTTAAGGACGAATATCCATCTGTGGAGATAAAAGAAGTAAGCGACGGAGAATCCCTCGTTAAAGAAGTAATAAAGAATGATTGGGACCTGGTGATATCTGATCTTGATATGCCCGGCAAAGGCGGGCTGGAAGCTTTGAAACAAATTAAACTGATAAAACCCAATTTGCCGGTATTAATTCTTAGCATCTATACAGAAGACTTATATGCTGTTAGAGTGTTAAAGGCCGGCGCCGCCGGTTTTATGAATAAAAATGCTGCTCCTTACGAATTGATCGATGCCATACAACGAATTTCGATGGGTAGAAAATACATTACACCCGAAATAGGTGAAAAATTATTATTATATGCCGATTCAGCTAAAAGCCCCCATGAACTATTGACCAATAAAGAACTCGAAATTTTTAAATTACTCGCTTTGGGTAAAACCATTACGCAGATTGCGAAAATACAATCAGTTGCATTAACAACAGTAAGTACACACCGCAGTAAAATCATGGAAAAACTTAATTTGAGCACCAACTCTGAATTAACCCGTTATGCTATCTCATATCGGATCATTTCTGATATAGGACAATAGTCTACTCTTTTTCAACAGGATTCTCTATGAGTTCTACAATATTCAACTACACCCAATACCCCGTGTGCTTCTAGTAAAATGCGCTTTGTGATACTATTTCCTGTCTGCCGGTATTGTGATTCTTTTACATTGGGAAAATTACACAAAAAAGAAACTGAATTACAGGCACAGATCTTAGCATACATCCTGTGCAAAAGAGCGACTTTATGAGCAACCGGGTAAAAAGAATTTCATTTCAACATCTTTCCCTGCGGCAACGGCTCCCCCTTTTAATATGTTTCCTGCTGCTAAGTATTATTGTAACGTTTAGCTGGATATCGTATATCGGGGTTAAAAATGCAGTGTTGAAAACAGGCAATGACAGGCTCGTTACGCTTACCGGGCAATTGAGTACTATGTTTTCTCAATCGGCGCAGGCAGTTTTGGCAAGTACCCGTGCCGCAGCAAGCCAGGATCCTGTTGTTAAATACATGCAGGGTGATTCTGCAATGAAAGTTCAGGCACAGGAGGTCATCAAAAAAATGCGTACAGATGGTACCTGGGTATTGGTAGAATTGGTAGGGCTGAACCGGCAATCAATTCTTCGTTCAGAAAACGATTCGATATACTCCCGGGTAAATTTCGATTCGGTCCGGCAAAGACTTGCAGGAAGCGATTCTATCGCTATTGGAAAATTCTATTTCCTGCATGGTTCAATTTACTATGCCATCATTGTTCCTGTTATTGATAAGAAGCAGGTGATAGGACACCTTATTCGATGGCGCCTGCAGACTACTACCCCTAAAAGCCTTGAACAACTCTCACAACTCATGGGTACAAAGGCGAAACTTTATTTTGGCAATAACGATGGAAGCCTTTGGACAGATTTGATAAAACCCATCCCGTTTAAGCATTTGGATACCGGGCAGATAAAGCAATCATTTGAATATACCGACCAGGAAGGCAATGAAGTTATTGCTGCAGCACAACCCATCGTAAATACACCCTGGGTAGTATCCGTTTCGTTTTCAAGACGCATTGTCCTGGAAACAGCCAGCCGTTTTCTTCAATGGAATCTACTTATAGGGATCGTATTACTCGCCGTTGGCACTTTCACAGGCTGGCTTATGAGCCGCAATATCACGGATCCATTGAATAAACTAACGACAGCAGCATTGGCTATTACAGGAGGTGACTATTCATCACCTGTTGCAGTAGACAGGAATGATGAGTTGGGCACACTGGCTACTGCTTTCAATAGTATGGCCATCCAGGTACGTAATGCAACAGAGGACCTGGAAAAAAAAGTTATTGAAAGAACCGTCGAATTGGAAATAGTAAACAGGGAACTTGAATCATTCTCTTATTCAGTCTCACACGATCTACGCGCTCCTTTACGGGCTATTATCGGCTATACCACTATTCTGAAAGAGGATTACGCCGGTAAATTAGATAAGGAAGCAATCCGGATAACCACTATTATCAAAGAGAACACCTTAAAAATGGGTCGCTTGATTGATGACCTTCTCGCATTTTCAAGGATGGGGCGACAGGATATCAAT
>JAQBNJ010000275.1 GCA_028288645.1 Sediminibacterium sp. | reverse complement strand
TATTTTTGATAGTTATGCCACCAGCATGGTCTTTGTGTAAATGGCTCATCAATACCTTGGTCACCTGCGATGGTTGTATACCTGCTTTCTCAAGATTGGCATGCAATTGAAATTTGCCGGAAGCATCGTTATAGCCAAGCCCGACATCAAGAAGGATCACATCTTTTTCCGTAATAATTACAAAAGGCTGGATCTCTACCAGTAAACTACCCACAGGGCGGCTGTTGAGTGTTTCTGTTTCTGTATTGAAAGGAACAAAGACTTTGGTTTTATCTATGGTGAAAGCGCCTTCTGAAAGCGGGAGGATCTGCATTTTGAAATTTTGGATTGGGAAATTGAAAAATTTGATGCAAAGGTAGCGTGTTCGCAAAAGGCAATTTCAAAATTTCCCAATCCAAAATTCCAAAATCAACGCAACACCATCTGCCTATCCGCATCCAATCTCAGCAAAATAAAGATCAGCACCGTAAATGTCAACAATGAAGAACCGCCGTAACTGATCAGTGGCAATGGGATACCTACAATAGGAAAGAGGCCGATGGTCATACTTACATTTACCGCTATGTGAAAAAAGAGGATACTGGCCACGCTATAGGCATATACCCTGCTGAATGTACTTCGTTGCCGCTCTGCTATTTTTATGATGCGGAAGAGGAGAAAAAGATAGATCAGCAGAAATACAAAACAGCCTGCAAAACCAAATGCTTCGCCGAGCGAGGTAAAAATAAAATCGGTGTGTTGTTCCGGCACATATTTGCCACGTGTTTGCGTACCCTTTAAAAATCCGCTGCCCCTGAAACCGCCTGAACCGATAGCGATCTTACTTTGACGAACATTATAATCATCAGGTTTGCGTGCAGCTTTTTCGCCGGCTTTTCTTTCTGATTTTTTATTCTTACTGCAATCATATTCCCTGCCAACCATGCTGTAGATACGCGTGCTCTGGTAGCATTCGAGAACATTGTTAAAAATATAAGGCACCCCAAATCTTTGTGTGCCTACACAGAATAGCCATACGCCTACAATCAGAACCAGCAGACGCCTGCTTCTCTTCAACTGGTGGCGTAATAAAAAAAGTATAATGCCCGCAATAGCGGTAAGAGCGATAGCCAGCACATTCGGGTTCAGGATAAGCGTGGCGATCACCAGTACGGCAAATGAAGAGCCAACAATCAATATCTGCGCAGGCAAACCTTCGCGGTACATAGCTATGAGGAAGGAAGAATAAACGAGCGCAAGACCCAGTTCATGTTGTGCAATAGACAATACTGCCGGTACAATAGCGATCACCCCGGCGATCAACTGTGATTTGAGTTTGCTAAAATCCGTTTCCTGTCTCGATAAGAATTTTGCCAGCGCCAGTGCTGTGAATATTTTACAAAGTTCAGCCGGTTGCAAATTAAAACCTCCGCCAATCGGTATCCAGCTTTTTGATCCGTTGATGTTCCTGCCCAATACGAACGTAGCCAGCATTAGTACAATACCAAATGCATAGAGAAGATTGGCGAGGGCGGTAAATAATTTACTGTCCGTTAGTAAAATGAATGTGGCGATCAACGCACAGATCCCTGCAAAGATCAGTTGCTTGCTGTAGTTTGTTTTGCCTGTTAAGAAAGTGGCCAGCCAACCTGAGTCTGTGCGATATTCTACCATGAAAATGCAGAGTATGCCAATGCTAACCAGTATTGCGTATAACCAAACGATCGTCCAGTCAACTCCCTGTGATATGCTGTTACGGTTACTCATTACTTCGAATTCTTTTTATTTTTTCGTTCATCAGTAATAAGTGCGGCTGTTGATTTTTCTGTATTTCTCGTAGGCACCGGTGTTTTTTTGGCGGGCGGCGTTACTTTTTTTGGTTCAGGTTCCTGGTCAATGTTTTCCTCGTTGGTAGAATCGTCCATTTCCCTTTTATTTAATTTTTGCTGCAGCAGCAATTCGTTCTCTTTGATTTTTTTCAATGAGTCTCTTTTGGCTATTGCCTGGCGCATAACAGGCGGCAGGTAAACGCGGTTAGTATATTCTACTTCCATGGCCTTTCTTTCCGCCCCGCGTATAGAGTCTTTCAAATATTTTTCTATCATCAGGCTTGCAATAGGCGCTGCCACGCGCGCTCCCTGGTCAGAATTTTCGCAGATCACTGCAATGGCAATCCTGGGATTTCCTCTTGGCGCAAATCCGCCGAAGAAAGAATGGTCCGGTTGTTTTCTTCCTTTATCATAATTTTCTACCGTTCCGGTTTTTCCGCAAATAATAATATCCGAAATCCGTGATCTTACAGCGGTACCATATTCCATAACCCCCTGCATGCCATTCTGCACTGCTTCGAAGGCAGTATCCTGTATTCTTTCATCAACATGGTGTTTTACTTTATAAGGATCAAGCATATTGTATTCGTCCCCACCTTCAATAGAATCAACCAGGTGTGGTGTATAATACCAGCCTTTGTTGGCAATGATCGCCATGGCGTTGGCAAGCTGTATCAATGTTGTTTCTACTTTTCCCTGGCCGATGGCATTAGAGATAAGATTGCATGGAAACAATTTTGGACCGAACTCTTTCCGATAATCTTTACCGCTCGGGATAAGCCCTCTTTTTTCTGACGGAAGATCCACACCCAATTTATGACCGAAACCAAAACTATGTGCATATACATTGAATGCAGATAAAGCGCTATCGGTGCTCGGATATTTTCGTTGTTCCATCAACCTTTTGTACACTGTAGAAAAATAGCTGTTGTCGCTATGTGCTACGGCGCCAATAAACTGGAAAACGCCTTTGTCAAGGCATTTGGGTTTGCCGGTTCCGCAGCCGGTAAAATAGCCGGGACAGACAACGGTGAACTTTTCATCTATCACGCCTTCTGTTAATCCAACGAGGCCAACCAAAGTTTTAAAAGTGGAGCCCGGCGCATACTTTGTTCCCAGTGCACGATTATTATACGGAAGGCGCGGATCATTTTCAAGGTCATAAAAGTGCTTTTGCTGATCGCTGCCGGTTAAATAATTGGGATCATAGGTTGGTGCGCTTACCATACAAAGGATGCCGCCTGTTCTTGGATCGATCGCTACAATACTGCCCACTTTATTGGTCATCAGCTTTTCGCCTAATTTCTGTAACTCAACATCAAGGCTCAGGTGCATGTTCTTGCCTGCAACGGCTGCCGTATCATACATACCGTTTTCATAAGCGCCCTGTATGCGGCTCTTGTTATCGCGTACATAATTCTTTACACCCCTTTGCCCCATCAACACTTTTTCATAATAGCTTTCCAGGCCGGTCCTGCCGGCATAGTCGCCCATTTGGTAGCCTTCGTCTTTATGTCGTATGAGAAAAGGGGGTTCCACTTCGCGTATATATCCCAATACATTTGCCGCAACACTGTAAGGATAGGTTCTTACAGAACGAAGTGTTAGGGAAAAGCCGGAAAATTTATAAATATTCTCATTTAACCGTGCGAACATTTCCACAGTGAGCAGAGGTTCAAAGATGCCCTGCTTTACATAGCCGTTCTTGAAAATAAGATCGCGGATCCTTTTTTTATATTCAGCTGTATCAATGTTTAACAGGTTGCAAAGGGAAATGGTGTCTATGCCTTTTGTTTCGGCCGGAACAACAACAAGATCATAACTGTTGGAGTTCTCGAGGATGGCCCTTCTTTTCCGGTCGAAAATGATACCGCGGTCTGGATAGATGATCTTTCGAAGGATCGCATTGTTCTCTGCGGCCAGTTTGTATTTGACCGAGAACAACTGCAGGTTAACCAGTTGGCCGATGATCACTAAAAAAACCACGGCAAATATGATCTGCACTACGCGCCCCCTGCTCTGATTGAATACCGGCATACCTGTTTACTAAGATCGGTGAAAATGAGTGATGTGAAGTATAGTTACAAAGTTGAAGAAATGATACACTGTTTGTATCAGTTTGTAAAAAAATATTTCTTTCTTGCCGCGCCCTGAAGGGCGCGGCAAGATTTATTAATTCGTGCGGTGTCTTCCCGTTCTTGCAAACAACATTTCTACCAGGAGGATCATTAGTAAACTGATGGCAGTTGTACCCGCAACTTTGCCGATGAAATAAACAAAATTGCCAAACTGAAGCCACTCGATCAAT
>JAQBNJ010000230.1 GCA_028288645.1 Sediminibacterium sp. | reverse complement strand
GTTCATGCAATGGCCTTACCGCATAAAGAAATTCAGCAGGAGATCGATGTTTTTTTACAGCATCCTTCTTTTTACCTGATCTGGTTCACGGATGGTGAGAATGCTGACCTGGTGAGCCTTGATTTTATAAAGCAACATAAAAAACAGGTATCCGTGCAGGAACTGGAAGGCGGCGCCGTTTATTTTTTTGCTGATTCTGTGCGGAGTCTTCTGCCAAGATAATTTTTGCTTACTGCATTTCTGTAACTTGATAAAAATTTTATCATGCGCCCCATTGTTCCTGTATTGATCCTGTTTTTATTTTCTGCAACTGTTTTTAGTCAGCCCAAACAATTGTTTACCGTTAGCAAAGACAGTTCCATTTTTTCGTTAACGATGGAGGGCGCATCGCATCTTGCTTCATTGCCGCTGAAGTGTTTGCAGCAGGAATATCCCAACAAAACAAGTCATACTTCTGCCGGTGATAGCGACCATCTCAAAACACCCAAACAGCAGCATCCTGCATTTTACGGATGTTTCGATTGGCACAGCAGCGTACATGGCCACTGGATGCTGGTGAGCCTGCTAAAACAATTTCCGTATTTGCCGGAAGCAGCGAAGATCCGGGAGTCGATCTCGAAAAATATCAATCCCGCTAATATCATAGATGAGGCCCGTTATTTTGATGCGGTACTTTCCAAAAGCTATGAAAGAACCTATGGATGGGCATGGATCTTAAAACTGCAACAGGAACTGCTTACCTGGAACGATCCCGATGCCGTTAAATGGCGCAACGCCTTGCAACCCTTGTGTGATACAGTGATCAGGTTGTGGATGAATTATCTTCCGAAACAAACTTATCCCAACCGAACCGGCGTTCATCCCAATACCGCATTCGGTTTGGTATTTGCGTTGGATTATGCAAGAACGGCGCACAACAAAATATTTGAAACGGCCATTGTGCAGGCTGCAAAAAAATTATACTTGAAAGATAAAAATGCGCCGAGTGTATGGGAGCCCGATGGAACTGATTTTCTATCGCCATCGCTCGAAGAGGCTGACCTGATGAGAAATGTATTGAGCAAGTCAGAATTTCTTAATTGGTTCAATAACTGGATCCCGCTTATATCATTACAACATTTAACCGAACTGCCTGTTGTATCCGATCGAACCGACCTGCAGATCGTTCACCTGGATGGATTGTGTTTCAGCAGGAGCTGGTGCATGAAAGGTATTGCGAAACAATTACCGGCTACCGACAAAAGAAAACAATTATTGATCCGCTCCGCGATACGTCATTTGAATGCAAGTTTACCAAATATTGCAAGTGGCAGTTACGGTGGCGAACATTGGCTGGCGAGTTTTGCGGTGTATGCTTTGATCAATGAGTAAAACAGGTTACCATGTGACAGCGCTTACTCAATAAACATTATTTTTTGCCACAGACAACACAGATTACCACAGACCATTTCTGTGTTGCTCTGTGTCGTCTGTGGTAATTTTTTTTTTATGCTTTGAAGCTGTAACTTGAATTTCTTTAGCTATGAACATAACAGAGATCTATCACCAATTCATTTCCGGTCTTCAGCAAACAGGACCTATAGAATTTATTGCGGTGATTGCAGGCATTGTGGGTGTATGGTTCGGGCGTAAAGAAAATATTCTTGTTTACCCGATCGGGCTCATCAATACCGTCTTCTATATTTATCTCAGTGTGAAGGGCCACCTGCTTGGCGAAGCCAGCGTGAATCTGTATTATACGATCATGAGTATTTATGGATGGATCTTATGGGCCAAAAAAGATAAGATCAAACACGAGGCGATTCTCCATATTACTTTCAGCAGTAAAAAGGAATGGATACAGCAATTGTTATTCTTTGTTGCATTCTACATCGCACTGTTCGCATCACTTACCTGGGCAAAAACGGCGTTTGCACCCGAAGCCATTCCCTGGGCGGATGCGCTTGCTTCTGCAACAGCTTATACGGGCATGTGGCTCATGACAAAAAAGAAATTTGAAAGCTGGCTCTGGTGGCTTGCAACAAATATTGCTTCTATTCCGTTATACTTTATCAAGGGATATGTTTTCACAAGTGTTCAGTTTGTTGTGTTGCTGATCATCAATATCGGAGGATTGATCGCATGGCATAGAAAAGCTGAGTTAAACAGAACCAGGTAATTGAATGATCAAGAAGATTGTCATCATCGGCCCCGAATCAACCGGCAAAAGTACTTTGTGTGAATTGCTGGCGCAACATTATGGAATGCAATGGTGCCCCGAGTTTGCGCGCGAATATCTTTTGACCAATGGAATGGAATACGATTTTGATGACCTGCTCACCATTGCCAAAGGCCAGGTAGCGATGGAAGAGGAATATACGGCCCTTGTTAAAAGCCAATGGTCGCTGGTAAGTGACCGCACCTGGGTAAATCCTCACTCTCTTCTCACCACTCACCACTCGCCATTCTTGTTTGTAGACACCGATATGTATGTAATGAAAGTATGGTGCGAATATGTTTTTGGTAAATGCCATCAGTTCGTTCTCGACCAGATCGTGAGCCGCGAATATGATCTTTATTTACTCTGCAATACAGATCTTCCCTGGGTAAAAGATGAGCTTCGTGAATATCCTGACGAGGCTACCCGTAAAGAACTCTACCATATTTATAAAGATCTTCTCATCAATCAAAAAGTTCCCTGGGTAGAGATCAGCGGTGATTATGAGGAGAGATTAATTACAGCTATTGATGCTGTTGAGGAATACCTGCATTAAGTTCCCTCTCTGTGTATCTCTGTGCCCTCCGTGTCTCTGTGGTGAATCCTTCGCTTCGATAATAGCATACCGAAATGCAAAATATTTTTTCACCACAGAGACACGGAGTACACAGAGGTTCACAGAGTTTTACTTCCAGTAATCTTTCATGAGATCGGATACCCAGTCGGGCTGAATAATTTCTTTTTTAACACCGAACTCTTTGATCACGGGTTTAATATCGAGAATGGGTGTTCCGCTGATCGCATCAAGAAATTTTACAAAGATGGAACGGCCTTTGTGCTCAAGTAATTCAACCGTACAAAGCCCTATGTGATTGGGGCGGTCTTTTTTGCGTTGTACAAAAATGCCGACTTTCGGATAGTCAGGATTACCACGCGGTCTTCCGGAAAAAACGATATCATCATTTGATGCTTTATCGAAATAATAGATGATCTCTAAATGAGAAAAGCTTTCGATGTTGTCCAATGCCTCATCGGGAATATGCTCAGCCAAACGGATCTCAGAGATCGTGTCTCCCCAAAAATCATCTGTTGGTGTTGAACGCTGATTGACAACGGTTGCAATTGGTTGTAATATTATTTCCATATACGATGCTTATAAATAAGTAAAGGATTCTTTACCCGCAAGTTCTAAACCGTGCCTCTGTGTCTCTGTGTGCAAATTATTCTCACACAGAGACACAGAGGCACGGTTAGATCTTCACTATCTTATAATCGTCTGCACATCCTCATCATCTTCAATATTACCCATCTGCTGAACTATCCAGGGATAACGCCAGGCAACACGGCCGCTCAAGGGTTTTACGGTGAAGCGTTTGGGATTAGGTAAACAGGCAATGATCATGGCAGCTTCGGCACGGCTTAATTTTTTGGCACTCTTTCCAAAATATTTTTGAGAGGCCGCTTCAATACCAAATATACCCGGACCCATTTCCACTACATTCAGGTAAACTTCTAAAATGCGTTTCTTGCCCCAGAACCATTCAATCATTTTGGTATAGTACATTTCGGGAACCTTTCGGATATAACGTGTGATGCCGCCGCCCTGCCACAAAAAAACATTCTTGGCAACCTGCTGCGTAAGCGTACTCGCTCCTCCTCCCAAAGGGATCTTTGTTTTTTTATTTTTCTTTTTTGGCCTGAGGCTTTTTTCGATCGCATCCCAGTCAAAGCCGCCATGGTCGGGGAAAGCCTGGTCCTCGCTGGCAATAGCAGCGAGTTTAACGTTATAGGATATTTCGTCCCAGCTTACATAATCGCGTTTCAATCCATAGCCAAAACTATTGGTGATCTGCGTAATGGTGATCGGTGGCATTACCCAACGGCAGATGATAATATAAAGCAGGGAGGAAACGAATCCCCAGATAGAGATCCATTTGATCCACCACCAGGTTCTTTTCAGCAGTTGCTTGGCTTTGGCTTTCATGTGTGGAGCAAGATACAAAACCGGTTTGGGTCTTTCCTTTTCGGGACGCGGTAATTTCCAAATTGCTATTGGATGAAGAAAAAAATTTACCTTTTTGTCCAATTTGTAAAACCCCGGTCGTTATTCTGTTTTAACCATCAAAATCAAACAAAATGAAAGAGTTTTTATTTGTATTCAGGAACGATTACAAGGCCATGCCACAGGGTTCACCCGAAGAAATGCAGGCCATGATGAAAAAATGGATGGACTGGGTTGGCGGTATCGCTGCGCAGAACAAACTGGTTGACCGCGGGAACAGGCTTACATCCGGCGGTAAGGTTGTAAAGGCAAACAATGTAATTACCGATGGCCCTTACACCGAGATCAAAGAACTCATCGGCGGCTATACACTGGTGAAAGCAGATTCGCTGGATGAAGCAACAGCGCTGGCAGCAGGTTGCCCTATTCTGGAAGTGGGCGGAAATGTGGAAGTGAGAGAGATCAACCCCATGTAATTTCATTGCACAAAAAATTCAGGAGTACATGTTTGCCTGCATACATGTACTCCTGAACATTTTTCGAAGTCTTTGTATGTTTACAAAGACTTCCCTATTTATGGAACAACCGGAATTGATACCGCATTTATTCAGAACCGAGTACCGGAAGATCACCGTTGTACTCTGTAAACTTTTCGGTATCGATCATATCGAGATCGCGGAAGATATTGCAAGCGATACTTTCTTACTCGCTTCTGAAACATGGAGTATTAAAGGATTGCCGCCGAATCCTGTGGCATGGTTATACACCGTTGCAAAGAACAAAGCAAAGGACCAGTTTAAACACGATGCGGTTTTTAAACAGAAAGTGGCTAAGCAATTACAATATCTATCGCCCGGTAACGAAGAGATAGAGATCGATCTTTCCGATAAGAATATTACTGATAGCCAGTTACAAATGCTGTTTGCCATTTGCGATCCATCCATTCCCGTTGAAGCGCAGGTGGGGCTGGCGCTCCGAATACTCTGCGGTTTCGGGATCAATGAAATTGCGGATGCTTTTTTAACCAATAAAGAGACGATCAACAAACGTCTTTTCCGCGCAAAAGAAAAACTAAGAATTGAAAATGTGAAAATCGAGCTCCCTGCAGATGAAGAGATCGGTAAACGTTTGGAAACGGTTCTTACCACTTTGTACTTATTGTTTAATGAAGGTTATTATTCCTCCGGCAGTGATAGTACGCTCAGGAAAGATCTTTGCCTGGAAGCGATGCGGTTAAACTACCTGCTGATAGACAATCCATCAACCAACAAACCATTTGTAAACGCGTTGTTCGCGCTGATGTGTTTTCAGTCTTCACGGTTTGAGGCAAGAACAGATGCCAACGGCGAATCAGTTCTCTACCAAAACCAGGATGCCAATTTGTGGGACCGGGAACTGATCACCCGCGGAGAATATTACCTGAACCTTTCCTCAGGCGGAAATGAAATTTCAAAATACCACCTGGAAGCGGCCATTGCTTACTGGCACACAATTCAGGCAGATACCAAAGAAAAATGGGAGAATATTTTGCAGTTATACAACCGTCTCCTGCAAATTGAATATTCGCCCATAGCTGCGCTGAACAGAACCTATGCGTTGTCAAAAGCCAATAGCAAAGGGGAAGCCATCGTTGAAGCGGAAAAATTAGGGCTTAACAATCATCATTTATATCATTCCCTTTTAGGTGAATTGTATTCGGATATTGATGATGCGAAAGCGCTATCACATTTTCAAAGCGCATTGTCGCTTGCGAGGTCCATTGCAGATAAAGCGCTTATTGGTAATAAGATCGCAGAACGCGAAAAGAAAATAAAGCGCAGCTGATCATTGCGTATGGATGATCTCCATGCGGTATTTTTTACCAAGCGTGATATAGGTCTTATGGCTCAACCCCATGATCGTTCCCAACAAGAAAACACCGCCTGCTATTCCTAATCTTGTAGTGTTTGCAGAACTGAACAATGCCTCTTTGTGTATTAGGCTATTGATAAGATTTAAAAAAATATACGCGCCGCTGCCCAGTTTGAGTAGTGCGCCGTTGGTGAATATGCCTGAATAATCTTTCTTCGGCATCCCGTAAATTTCGTTCACATGTAGTTTCATCAGTCCGAATTTTGCGGTGTCTATACTGGCAAATCCAAATTGATTGGGCACTGTTTGAATACTGATCCGTTCCATAATGATCGAATCGTTACGAACTGTTTTGATGATACCCTGGATCCATTGCTTGCTGCTGAACTGGAAATTGATCAGGCTGCCTGGGATCCATGTTTGTATGGTACTGTTTCTTTCTTTTAATACAAGGAGGTCGCTTTGCGAAAATGCATGTAGTGTTCCAAAAAAGAATATTGTGATGAGCAGTAGTTTCACAGTTCTAAGGTAAAGGATAGACATGAATCGGGTGCTAAGAAAGTGTTAATGGTGGGCAGTGAAAGATCAATAGTCAATAATGAATGCAACTTCTATCGTTGCGTTACTCACTGTGCCTATTCATGTCACTCAAAGGTTGAAATTGTAATATCAGGAAGATTGCAGAGGCGTAGCCTCGATTCATTTTGTAGCAATGGATTTTAATCCGTTGAACAAAAGATAACAAGTTCCGTGAGAACCGTAGGTTCGGTCCATATATGCACCGTGCCTACGGCACTCCCGGACTATGCTGGATTTACAAACAACGGATTAAAATCCGTTGCTACAAAATGAACCGAGCCGATGGCTCTATTCAACCCATGACCTGTCTGCCGACAAGATCAGGCTCGCATTACTCACTATTCGCCTCTCAATGACTCAGCTTATCCCCATACGCCAATATCCCCCAACAAAGCGCTATACCAAAACCGATCAGTATCAGTCCCGATATTTTATTAATGGTACCGAGTATTTTGGGTGTGAGTTTGGACCGCAGGTTTGAGGCAATGGCAACTTTTGCAATATCGGTGAGCAACACAAAAAGCAAACAGGTGCCAAAAACTATGAAACGATACTCTGCAGGATGAGGCGTTGTTTGCGAATCAATGATGATAGCGGTTGTCCATGCAAACCAGAACAGGAACACGCCGGGGTTAAGGATATTGATCAGGAACCCAGAAAAAAAGATTGCGGTGAGGTCACGTTTTCTGAATTTTTTATTTACGATATTGTTGTCATCATCAACTTTTACTTTTTTGAAAAAAAATGTATAGACACCAAGGCTGACTAAAAAAATACTTCCTGCTACGGCGATAATGGTTTTGTGGCTGAGCGCAAGATCAAA
>JAQBNJ010000193.1 GCA_028288645.1 Sediminibacterium sp. | reverse complement strand
TACTGAGCGGGCTCTCCGCAACATTGTAAATGACTTTGCCATCTTTATTTTCTATCAAAGGCTTCTCAGCATAGATGATCACATCATTAAGCGAAGAAGCGGATGTATTGAGTTTAATATCACCGAGATTGATATCAACCCGTTCTGCATAAATGTGAATGCTGTCCATATTGGTTTTTGCAAAACCCACAACATCTATCGTGAGCCTGTAATAACCAAAAAGCAATTTTTCAAAATCAAAACCGCCATTTTTATCTGATACAATGGGGATGGTGCGGGAAGTAGACAGGTTGGTTAATGCAACACTCGCAAACGGCAGCGCTTTACCGGATATATTGTCCAGCACATTCCCTATCAGGCTACCGGCCTGGATCTTTTGCCTGTTGGCATTTTCCTGCGACAGAAGGGAACTATGAATGCCTGCTATAATAAGCAGCACCAGAAAAAATCTATACATGTAACGATTGCTTGCCGCAAAGTAAACGCATACGCATGAATTTTCACCTGTAAAATAGCACGGGATAGGTATGTTTGCAGTTACAATCGGTCAACTATGTATGTGATATACGGAATACCCAATTGCGATACCATTGCAAAAGTGCTTATCTGGTTCAAAGAGAATAAAATACCATATGAATTCCATGATTATAAGAAAAAAGGCATCTCACCCGCGAAATTGAAAACATGGTGCGGACAGGTGGGCTGGGAAATCTTGCTGAATAAACGCGGAACCACCTGGAAAGAAATGGATGCTAAAGACCAGGCATTGGTCACCAATGAAAAAGCAGCCATCAAACTCATGGCTGAGAACACAAGTTCTATTAAACGCCCGGTGATTGAAAAAGGAGATAACGTAATAACTGTCGGATTCAATGCAACAGCTTATGAAGAGCTCTTCAAAAAATAAGATTCTCTCTGTGAAACTCTGTATACTCCGTGTCTCCGTGGTGAAAAAGATCGAAGCGAGGGCTTCACCACGGAGACACGGAGTATACAGAGTTTCACAGAGAGATAAATCCTATTTCAACAACTCATTTAATTTCGCCTGCAGCTCCGGCCCACGGATATCACGTGCAATGATCTTGCCGTTGGGGTCGATCAGTAAATTGGCGGGAATACTTTGTATATGATACAATTGCGCAACGGCATTGTTCCAGTATTGCAGGTCGCTCACATGTGTCCAGGTAAGGTTATCAGCTCTGATGGCCTCCAGCCAGTTAGGCTTTTGCTGATCAAGCGAAACGCCTAAAACCGTGAAGTTTTTATTTTTATATGTTTGATAGGCAACCACAACATTAGGGTTCTCCGCGCGGCATGGCCGGCACCAGCTGGCCCAGAAATCAACCAATACATATTTACCCCGGAACGAGGTGAGCGACACCGGTTTTCCATCCACATTGTTCTGTGTAAAATCTATCGCCTGCGATCCAACCATCCCAACCAGTTTGCCCTCGATCCCTCTTGCAAAAGGGCCTTTCTTAGCCGGCGCCTGCAATTGTGCAAAAGCCGCTGCTAACTGCGACTGGTCATCAAGAATTGGCATGATGGCATATAGCGCCAGGGAACTCACAGGAGAAGTCGGTTTTTCTTTTGCAAATGCCAGGGCCGCATTTCTTATCGGGTCCCTGAGCCGGTTATAGACACGCACCAATGAATCTTTTTTCTGCGGGTCGCTTTCCGCATTGGCAACACCCGCCGCATTGCGTATATTTTCAAACATCAGGTTAAAGCGGGCTTTAAATAATTCAAAGTCTTCCGCAAGTACAGAACCTTGCACTTTTATTGAACCCGGGTCCGCCACATTACCCGTTACTGTAACGGCGTCATTGAACAGGAACATATCAAACACCTGTGGCTTTCCTGTAAAACTTAAAATAGCAATATCAGGTTCCGCTAATTTTGCTTTTAAGGTAAACGCCCCTTTTACCACTTTACCCGTAGCGATGGTATGTTGGTCGCTACCATTTTTCAAGGTAACCTCGGTACCATCGGCAACGCCCTGCACGTTTCCTTTGAGCACCATTTCCGGGCTTGCAACAGGCGGTTTGACAGAAAAACCCTGCCCACCCTGTGCCATACCCAGAACCGGCACTAACAATATCACCAGCAATCTTTTCATATTATTTCGAATGACGTTTTTGAAGAATATCCGTTACGCTTTGCAAGTTAAATCCTTTAGCGTTAAGCAAAAGTAAATAATGGAACAACAGGTCAGCCGCTTCATCCAGGAACAGGTGGTCGTTATTGTCTTTGGCCTCAATAACCAGTTCCACTGCCTCCTCGCCTACTTTCTGGGCTATTTTATTGATCCCTTTCGAGAACAGTTTGGCCACGTACGACTCATCTGGTGAAACCTGTTTGCGCAGGCGGATGATATCTTCCAGGTATAATAAAAAATTCCCGCTCTCATTGGGTTCGCTCCAGCAGGTATCGGCGCCAGTATGGCAAACCGGTCCCGTAGGATGCGCTTTCACCAGCAAAGTATCATGGTCGCAGTCGGCGGCAATGCTTCTCAGTTCCAGGAAGTTTCCGCTCTCCTCGCCTTTTGTCCAGAGCCGTTTTTTGCTGCGGCTATAGAAAGTGACCTTACCCGTTTGCTCGGTTTTTTCCAATGCTGCAGCATCCATAAAACCAAGCATCAATACTTTGTTCGTATTAAAATCCTGCACAATGGCGGGAACTAACCCATCGGCATATTTTGCAAAATCTATTTTCATGTTACCGGCTTTCAGTTCTTTGATCATCTTCGTTGTGTCACTCACTTGTACGTTTGATTCTCTATTGTGCTTTTCACGCAAAGGCGCAAAGTCTATAGACAATACAAAGATTTGCTTTACGTCTTTGCAAACTTTGCTCCTTTGCGTGAAAAGATCTACATCCGCACAACGATATTTTTTTCATTCAAATATGTCTTCAACTCAGGTATCCCTATCTCTTTAAAATGAAAGATACTCGCTGCCAATGCAGCATCTGCTTTACCGGCAGTGAACACATCCACAAAATGTTCCATCGTTCCCCCGCCGCCAGATGCGATCACGGGCACGGGCAGTTCCATAGCCAAAGTTGCAGTAATATCTAATGCAAAACCCTGCTTTGTACCATCATGATTCATGGATGTGAGTAATATTTCCCCTGCCCCAAGATCCACAGCCTGTCTTGCCCAGTCAATACAACGGGTTTCGGTCTTGATACGGCCCCCGTTCAGGTACACATACCATTCGCCATCAGCTTCCTGTTTGGTATCGATAGCCAGTACAACACATTGGCTTCCGAATTCCCTGGCAAGATCGGCTACCAGTTGCGGATTTTTAAAAGCCGTCGTATTCACCGAGATCTTATCAGCGCCGTTCTGTAAGAGAACGCTTACATCTTCCACGCTGCTTATTCCACCGCCAACT
>JAQBNJ010000163.1 GCA_028288645.1 Sediminibacterium sp. | reverse complement strand
TTTGATGGACCAATATATTTGCGTTTGTAAAATCCGCGGATCAATGGCTTGTAAATATTCCGCATTTCCTAATGGCAGCAAAGCCGCCACGAGATTCAGTTTATTGGCAACCAGTACGGCTGTTTGTACGAGGTTGAAAAGTAGGGCAAGCAGGGCAATATTTTTATTTACCGGTTTTAGCAATACGTAAAGGGCCAGCATAATCGGAATATCAAAAAGGTGCATGACAAGGTCCGCAATAATGCCCGAGCGCCAGAGCGATTCGGAACCTATGATATTGCGGGCTGTGGCTACAGGATCTCCGGGAATAGTTAGTTTATCGCGCACAAAAAGTACGCTGAACATACCTGCAAATATCAAAGTGAGATAGAGTGCACCGGCGATGCGCGCGTAGCGGTTGGGATTTAATTGCGGACCTGGATTCACTGGATGCAGTTTTAAATTAATAATAAAATAAAAGATATTTACCGGGACATCTACTAAATACAGGTTATTGCCTATTGCATCTTGTTTTGACACCCGCTTTGCCTAATCAACTTTGAAAATCTTTTTGATATCCATTATGTATTCTTTGCGGGGCTGATAATTTTTTGTTTTGAATCCCTATTCGTAAAAACGGCAATGAACAGCGAAACTAATAATAAGAGAGGATCATTTACATTATTATCCACCAACAACAGAAAATAGTCAACAAACAACAGATTTCAATCAAGAACAGCTGACAACTTTTTTCAAAAGTTATTTTAACTAATGTAAAATTGTGATCATTTTACTCTCTTCGCTACAGTTTCTCTTGCTCCCTGCTTCAGAATCGCTTTAGTGACCTTACCCGTGTTGTCCTTAACAAATTCAAGTTGAGCGCCGTTTACTTTCAGAAAAAACCCTGTTGCTGTTTCTGCAAACATTGCCACTTTTTCCTGACCGGTCGCTTTTAAGAACAACTGGTTTTGCTCTTTGGTTACTGAAAAAGAAAAATCCGGGGAGATTTCATAAACGCCAGTATAGGCTTCCAAAACATCATCAGCAAGTTTAATTCCGTTCTCATCAGGCAAAGGCTTGCTGGTTTTATTCCAGATATCATTTCCACGGAGCGCGCCACTTGTCAGTTCCTCAATGGCGCCTGTTTTATTGCGGGTAAATTCAATGGTTGCCATCGCATCCGCATCAAAGTAGAATTTATCTCTTTGATAGGCCATGATAAGCGATTTAGGACCCCGGCCTAATTGCGAAAACAGCTTGTTACCTGATACCGTAATGATCCGCTGTTGTCCTTTCTGATTTTCGTACACACCCGGGTAGTCATGCATCATTGCATCAGCCACTGCTATTTCTTTATGTTCAAAAGCTTTCCCTGCTGCCAGTGCTGCCAGTTTATTGGTCACCACTTCAGGTGAGTTGCCATCACAGTTGGATAAGACCACTGCGAAAATATCTTCTTTGGGAAGGTAAACAGCCATTGACATATAGCCACTTATCAGCCCGCCATGCCAGAGGGAAGGACTCTCATACACGTTGCCCATACGCCATCCAAAGCCATAGGCTGTTTCCTTTCCGTCTGCCAGTGTATACCTTGTAAATGCTTTGTCAAGATTTTCCTTCTTTACGAGTTTATATGAAGTAACAGCCTGGTTCCATTTAAAGAGGTCCTCAACGGTAGATTGTATGGCACCGGCAGCATAAGGCTGGGTCATACTCAGGTAAGCTGCGTTCACATATCCCTTTTCACCGAGGGTATAACCGGTAGCTCTTTTCTTAATGAGCGTTACATCATTGGCATATTGTGAATGGGTCATCCCCAATGGTTTGAAAATATTTTCCTGGAGATAGTCCGCGTAAGTCTTACCCGTAATTTTTTCGATCACATAGCCGAGTAAAAAATATCCCGAATTGCTGTATTCCCATTTAGTACCAGGCGCAAAACGCATGGGCAGGTTTTTAAAGACCTCGATCATGCGCGCAGGAGTAAGATCTGATTTTGCCCTTTGTACCGTATCCTTTAAACCAGCATAATCAGGTATGCCCGAAGTATGCGTCAGTAAATGTTCAATGGTGATCCGGTATTCATGTACAGGATAATCTGGAATGAACCTTGTGATCTCATCCTGTAAGTTGAGTTTCCCCTGTTCCACCAACTGCAGGATCGCTACCGCAGTAAACTGCTTTGTAATGGAACCGATACGAAATATATTGTCAGCCTGCATCGCAACATCCAGTTCCATGTTGGCCATACCAAATGCTTTTTTGTAAATGATCTCACCTTTGCGGGCGACAAGGGCGGCCCCACCGGGTTCATTGGGTTTGAACTGTTCCGACAGTATTTTGTCAAACGGGGCATCAGGCCCGGAAACATTTTTTTGCTGGGCTTCTGTTGAAATGATTAATGCTCCGCAAAGCACTAGCATAAGAATTGTCTTTTTCATTTGATTTATATTATATGTTTTTGATTTAATGACTAAAGTGGTTCCTGATTAGGCATAGTATGGCCTTACAGGCTTCAAGCCTGTAAGGATTCATCAATAAAAGAATGGGCTATCTAAAAGACAAATTATCGGGTGTAAGGAAAAAGAGTAGAATGGCGAATGAAATAAAAAATAGCACAATGTTGAATATCCGGTATTTAACAGTTACCACAAGCTCTTTTGTCTTTTTGTTCCTCTGAAAATGGCAGAAAGCCAGTAAGTTCATAACCATTACAATTAAGGGGAGCAACACAAAGATTATTGGGATAAGGAATGTCAGTACATCATTTTTGTCAATGGCAGCGAAGAATTCCCGAACTCTTTTGATATAATCCGATTGTAAGCCAAATACAGTTTTAAGCACAACAATCACTGCAACAGTCAGCGGCACCGGTAACAGCCACAGTCCTGCTTTTGACGATTTTTTATAACTCAATAGAGGGATCTTTAAATCACTGTGCTGAATTATATTTTCAGGTTCGGGTATTTGTATTCTGTTCAGCAGACTTTCAACATCTTCATTTTTCATAATTATCTTTTTACTTTTTCTTTTAACTTGGCAATGCCTCTGGAAAGCAGTGACTTCACGGTTCCTTCTTTTTTAGCAAGAATAATAGCTATCTCTTTTATCGATTTGTGTTCAAAAAATTTCAATGAAATTACCTCCTGGTATTTAAGATCAAGCAGTCTGATGGACTGGTTTATTCTTAAAAACTCCTGGTGCTTTTCCAAATCATCCTGAAGTTTAATATTTTCTGTTTCAGCGTTTGAATGATCTGTTATATCAATCCCGTACTCTTCCTTTATCCTGCCGAGGGAAAGTGGCTTATATTTATGACTGTTAAAATATTTATTCAGCTCATTTGTTGCAATTTTATATAACCAATACAACAGAGAGATATTATTCCATTTGAACTTACTAATATTCAAATAAGCTTTCAGAAATGTCTCAGCAGTGATATCACTGGCGGCTTCATAGTCCATAGTTCTTCTGTAAACATATCCGAAGATTTTGTTGTGAAATGCCTCATAGACCTCTCCGAATTTCAGAGGGTCATTTTCAATATCTTTAAGCAACTGCTCCTCATTCAAAATACTTCACCCTTTTAGGTATAATAGTCAATTGGGAAAAAGGTTGCACTTTTCCGGAAAATTTTCCAGATTTACC
>JAQBNJ010000149.1 GCA_028288645.1 Sediminibacterium sp. | reverse complement strand
TTTGATGGGTTGGTATCCTTTGGCATCTATCGCCGTGCTGTCCATCCCACTCGCATAAAAATCACCGATGACTTGGGTCTTCCGGTCACGCACCGGTTTTTTTGCAGCGTCTTCCAAAAGCGTTTGTAAACGTTTAGAACTTAATTCACGCAGTTCATCAAAACTGCCCCAACGTGTTTTGGATGCAGGTACCGGGTTCTTTTTTACCCAGTTACCATTGGCGTATTTGTAAAAGTTGTTACCGGGTTTTACCGTCAGGTCCATATTGGACTTGTCGATATATTTCATTTTTTCTTTTGCGAAGTTATAATCGTCGCTAAAAGAATAAATGCATACACTGCTTAACAAAAGCCCTGCTGCTAAAAGCCGGGAGGAGATCTGCTTTTTCATGGATCACATAGTTTTAGGGACGTTAATTTAATAAAATAAACGCAACCGGGCAGGTATAAATGATGAATCAACTAAATTACAGCGCATCCAAGCGCTAATCATGAGAAAATCAACTTTACTAACTGTTTCTTTTTTTTGTGTACTCCTTTTTGCATCCTGCAGTATGCAGAAGCAGATAGCCAAACAGGCCGAACAGTCTATTCTAACCAATCCTGATTTTGCATCTTCGCATGTGGGCATTAGTTTGTATGATCCCTCAACACAACAATACCTGTATAACTACCAGGGAGATAAGTTCTTTGTTCCCGCCAGCAACACAAAATTGTTCGCATGTTATGCTGCTATGAAAAACCTGGGCGATAGCCTTGTTGGTTTACGCTATGTTGACAAAGGCAACGGCACCATTGAAGCAGAAGCCAATGGCGATGCCAGTTTTTTAATGGCTGATTTTAAAACACATCCTGTATATGATTTCCTGAAAAAACAAAAACGAATATTACTCACAGATGCCAACTGGAAAGACAATGGCTTAGGCGCGGGCTGGGCATGGGATGATTACAACAGCGATTATATGGCTGAGAGAAGTGCGATGCCGATCTATGGCAATCTTGTAAAATTCACCAATACAAACGGACTTAAAGCCATGCCCTCTTATTTTCAAAAACCACCGGGAGAAACAGGAGGCGGTTCGTTCAGTATCAGGAGAGAGTTTGGTACCAATTCATTTTTAATACGCCCATCTGCAACAAAATTTTCGTCAACTGAAATCCCGTTTTATACGGCGGGAAACCAGGTGCTGCTGCAATTATTGCGTGATACTTTACAAACAACGGTAGAACAGGTGCATATAAAACTCGACCGTTTGCCCGATGTTATTAAAATATATTCGCAGCCAACCGATTCATTATTAAAGATCATGATGCACCGCAGCGATAATTTCTTTGCTGAACAAACCCTGCTCATGATCAGCAATGAGAAACTCGGTATAATGAACAACCGCCAGATCATTGATACATTGCTAAAAACAGATTTTGCCAACCTTCCGCAAAAACCCAAATGGGTAGATGGCAGCGGGCTGAGCCGTTACAATCTCATCACACCACAGGATTTTGTTTGGGTACTCACACAAATGAAAAACGAATTTAAATGGGAACGCATCCAGGCAATTCTTCCAACAGGAGGAGAGGGAACCCTAAGCAGTTACTATAAAAATTATGCAGGAAAGATCTACGCCAAAACGGGTAGCCTGAGCAACCATCTCGCACTAAGTGGTTATATCATTACCAAAAAAGGCAAACAGCTTATTTTTTCTGTACTCGTAAATGCTGAAATGAGTCCCGCTGCGAATATCCGGAAAGGGGTGGAGAAGTTTTTAACGGGGGTGATGGATAAATATTAAATCCTGAATGCTGAACAAGCAATTTTGAATGTTGAAGTAGGGTGCAGGCTCACTTCAACATTCAAAATTCCTTGTTCAATGTTCGATATTCTTATCTTCCAAACATCCTATCCAGATAATCTTCCTTAAACTCCAAATACGTCGGGCTTCCTGTAGGTGTCACATTCGGGCTGCTGCAGGTAAATAATTCTTCTACCAATACAAGCATTTCTTTCTGCGTTAAAGATTGCCCTGCTTTAATGGCTTGTTGCCTGGCCAAACAGCGGACTAATTTTTCGCGCTTGCTGAATTTGATATCACTGCTGAAATGTTTGAATTGCTCGATCAATAATTCGATCGCATTTTTTTCGTTACCCGGGAAAATATCTGCGGGAATGCCTTGTATCACAAAACTGTTGTTGCCAAAAGGTTCTACCTGGTAACCGATGGAAAGCAGGTCGGGCAAAAGATCGGTCAGCAAAGCAACATCTCCACCTGCCAGTTCCAGTGTTACAGGAAATAAACTCTGTTGTGTGGCCATTTGTTGACCGTGTGCGGCCATGCCGTATCGCTCATACAAAATTCTTTCATGTGCCAACTGCTGGTGCACCAACAGAAAACCGCTATTGGTTGATGCTATTATATAGGTGTTGTGGAGTTGTAATAAAGTTGTATCAGGTAAAACCGTAAGCGTTTGTGGTTTGTAGTTTGTGGTTTGTAGTTGTTGGGCGTTGTGAGTCGCGGATTGCATGTCACCCCCCCCTTCAGGGGATTGGGGAGTGGACTGGTCGGGGGTATAAAACTCCTTCCAATGTTTTAACTCACTCTTCTCATTTCCTTCAATAAAATGCGCCTGGTTCTTTTGAGTAAATGTTTTGAAGAGATTGGATGATGAGGCCGCATCTTTTTTATCAGTTGTAAAAGGTTTGCTAACGGCATCCAGGCCTTGTATCTCCGCATTTAGTGTAAAATCCAAAGAGGGTGCGATGCTGAATTGTGCGAGCGCATGTTTAACCGCTGCCTGCACAAATGCATAGATGATCTTTTCATCTTCAAATTTTATTTCCTGTTTGGTGGGATGCACATTGATATCAATCTGCGACGGATCAAGGTCTATATACAATACATAACTCGGGAAACTGTCTTTCGCGATCATCTCATCAAATGCACTATTAACTGCATGGTTCAGGTAGGCACTCCGGATAAAACGGCTGTTCACAAAAAAATACTGGTCGCCCCTTGTCTTGCGCGCGGTTTCGGGTTTGCCCACAAAACCATAGATGTTCATGTAATCAGTCTCTTCGTTCACACTCACCAGCCTGGCATTGTAAGAGGCACCGAGTACCTGGACGATGCGTTGTTTTAAACTGCCCGACTCTAAATGAAATACTTCCTGCCCGTTGCTGGTCAATGAAAAAAATATTCCCGGGAATGCCATCGCGACGCGGATGAATTCATCTACTATATGCCGCATCTCTGCAGCATTGCTTTTTAAAAAATTTCTTCTTGCAGGAACATTAAAGAAAAGATTCTTCATGATGATACTCGTTCCCACAGCACACGCACAAGGTTCCTGTTTTACAACCTGACTGTTCTCAATCTCAATATAGGTTCCCAGCTCGTCTTCTTCTCTACGTGTTTTTAGTTCCACCTGCGCAACGGCGGCAATGGAAGCTAATGCCTCGCCGCGAAACCCCATGGTTTTAATGCGGAACAGGTCCTCAATATTCCTGATCTTACTGGTAGCATGTCGTTCAAAAGCCATGCGCGCATCGGTCTCGCTCATGCCATTGCCGTTATCGGTCACCTGAACCTGCGCTTTACCGGCATCATTGATGAATAAACGGATCTCGGTAGCGCCCGCATCTGCAGCGTTCTCTAATAGTTCTTTCACCGCGCTTGCCGGCCGCTGGATCACCTCACCAGCTGCAATCTGGTTTGCAATATTATCCGGTAATAATTGTATGATATCCGCCACTGAAGTTCCTGTTTGATCAAGTCTGCGAAAATACTACATAACATCAGCTTTAGAAAGTTTGGCTTTGGTGCTATGCCGTTAGTGGGTGATGAAAAGCCTGCTGCTCTGGAGAAGCGTGTTTCCACAAAAAAGTTTGACATAATAAATACCTGCAGCCACATCAGGTACCCTGATCTGGTTATGGCCATCCGTTATGGTCCTATTCGAGATAACCGGGTACCCTGAGTTATTGTATAGGGCCATCTTTACATTACTGCAACCCATTGGCGCCTTATCGATAACAATAGAACGGCTGACAGGTGAATAGTATGTTTTTGTTTCACTGCTGGTAAGAGCAGGTATCGGTGCCGGGGAAGATATCGGTGGAGACGCCGGAGGAGATGCCGTATTGCCCCCGCCGTTCCAATGAAGAGCATACAAAAGATTCAATGAATTGCTATAGCGGAACTGTATTACATTGTCTTTGTCTATTGCATTGTTAGAGACAGGTGCAGGCGGATTATACACGATGGCGCCGCTGTTCACATCAGCCGAAAACAGGCGCGCATCGCCGTTCTTACCGCCACTGGCAAAAAAGTATTGGTGTTGCACTTCATTAAAAGTAGTGCTGAACTGTATTACACCGACTACTTCTGCCGGCAAGCTGGCAATGTTAGTGATGAAACCATTGGAGGGATCCACTTTTATCAAATATTGTGATGTGGGGTAGTTTAAGCGAAGTCCATATATCATGTTGCTGACGTGATCATATTGCAGCCCGGTGGTACCTGGCATCGATACCTGCGAGAGAAGGTTACCCGAAAAATCAACGCTTATCAAAGAGAAATGAGATGTGCTATCGAGACAGTTAAAGAAAATGCGTTGGTTGGTATGATCTATGATCATTTCTTCAGCCAATGACTTCATCGCTTTTATTTGCCTGATCGTGGTATATGCACCTGTGACGGGATCGATGGATATCAAGTTGTAAACACCTGACGCGACGGTAATACCATACAGGGTTTGTGATACATCATTGTTACGTAAACTGATCAGTACAGGTGATTTAGGAAGCGGCGCTTTTGAGATCACCCTGCCCGTAATAGCATCTATTGAAAAAAGACTACGTGTTGATCGATCGGGCGGCGCACCCACAAAAAGAAAACGTTTGTTGCGATCATCAAGAACGGCATGCGGTTCTATATACATTACACCGGGAATACTATCGAGGCGATTCATGATACCATTCATCGGATTAATGGTAATTACAAATTCATGCTGGGCCTCAACCCGATTGATATAGGCGAATGCCAGCAAAATAATGAGGAGTATCGTTCTATATGACAGATGTTTCGGCATGTAAGCAGTTCCAATGAATCAGTTAAGTTAAAACAAATATGCCGGATATGCAATAGCATTCCCGGTTACACGATAGTGAATGGTTAGCTGTTAAAACCATTGTAAAAGGACCATTGTAAAAGAAACCATTTATCTAACCTGAAACAAGAGTCGTAAAAACGTTATTTTTGCTCCTCAAAATAATAGATAATGGAGTTAAGTGCAGATATCAAAAAGTTGCCCCGGCATTTTGTACCGTTGGATTTTTCTATGACCGATTGGGCCTCTCTCGAGCCATTCTTTAAGGACCTGGCAGAAAGGCCGTTGAACTCATCCACCGATCTCGAACAATGGCTGAAAGATATGAGCGAACTGGAAGCGGTAGTTAGCGAAGACGCCTGCTGGCGCCAGATAAAAATGACCTGCGACACGATGGATAAAAACCTCGAAGACGCATTCACCTATTTCTGCATGGAGATCCAGCCAAAACTGCAACCGTATGCCGACCTATTGAATCGTAAACTGGTTGATTGTCCCTTTACAAAAGAGCTCGATCAACAAAAATATTTTACCTATTTAAGGAGCGTGAAAAAAAGCATCGATCTTTTTCGCGAAGCGAATATTCCTTTGCAGGCAGAACTGAGCGTGATGCAACAACAGTACGGCGCTATTGCGGGTAAGATGACCATCGAAGTAAATGGCGAAGAATATACTTTGCAACAAGCGGCGAAATTTTTAGAAAGCCACGACAGGAATTTGCGCGAAGAAGTTTACCGTAAGATACAGGAAAGAAGGTTGCAGGATAAACAACCCATGCATGATCTCTATTCGCAACTCATCCAGAAAAGAAATGAAGTAGCAAAAAATGCGGGCTTTGATAATTACCGCGATTACAAATTTGTTGAACTGGGCCGCTTCGATTATTCCAAAGAAGATTGTTTCCAGTTTCATGAAGCCGTGAAACTGCATGTATTGCCATTGATAGAAAAGATCTATCAAAAGAAAAAACAAAAATTAGGATTGGATACACTGCGCCCCTGGGATA
>JAQBNJ010000083.1 GCA_028288645.1 Sediminibacterium sp. | reverse complement strand
GCACCGCGGTACATGCCGGCGCTGTTAAAGATCATAGCTGCATTGCCCTGAGAATCAACGCCTATCATGCCCCCTTCACCTTCCATTTTAAGCAGTTTATCGTTCACAACCAGGTCCATCGCCTCCTGCAGGCTGAGGCCGCGGTATTCCATTAAACAGCTTACATCATAGGCTGCTACCGCGCGGATAAATATTTCTCCATGACCGGTGCAGCTGATGGCGCAGGTATGGTTATTTGCATAGGTTCCCGAACCGATCATCGGGCTATCGCCTATCCTTCCGTATTTTTTATTGGTCATACCACCGGTTGAAGTAGCTGCTGCAAGGTTGCCCTGCCTGTCGCATGCTACTGCGCCGACGGTACCGAATTTTTTGTCACGCATCAGCTCTTCCAGGTGATGATGTGTATGATCCAGTGAATAATTATCTGAATCACGAATGGCTTTCCATTGATCATAACGGAACTGCGAGAAAAAATATTCATCCGGTTCTAATTTTACGCCTTGTTTAATAGCAAAATCATTGGCGCCTTTTCCACTGAGAAAAACATGGTTGCTGTTGCGCATTACTTCCGTAGCGAGTTCTATTGGGTTGCGCACATTACGCACACCGGCAACAGCGCCTGCGGAAAGATCGATACCATCCATGATCGCTGCATCCATTTCCTGCACACCTTTTTTGGTGAACACAGAACCACGGCCGGCATTGAATAAAACATTGTCTTCGAGCAATACGAGTGCTGCTTTAACAGCATTTACAGCAGTTCCGCCTTCTTCCAATACAGCATAACTGAGATCCAGTGTTTGCTGTAATCCTTCAAAATATGCTTTCTCCAGTTCAGGGGTCATATCTTCTTTCAGGATCGTTCCTGCGCCACCGTGTATCGCGATTGTAAAGTCTGCCATAGGGCGAAAATAGTTATTTAGGAGACTGAGAAAATTGAATAAATAGTAGCGATTGTTAGAGAAGGTTTAAACGGCAGATGAATTATTTGCAGAATATCAATACTGAGATGAGTTCTCTGTGAAATTCCGTGCGCTTTGTGTCTCTGTGGTGAAAAAAAATTGTGGCGAAGGCTTTACAACAGAGACACTGAGTACACGGAGTTTCACAGAGAGATGTCTATAGTAAATGTTGCAGAAAATTCTTGCTTATACCTAAGCCTGTTTGAGAAAATATTTCTATCCAGTTACATTCCGGATATTTTTCATGATTGTTGCTTTTTTCCATTGTCAGAAAATTATCGCGCACATCATAAAGAAATTTAAAAATTATAGCCAGACAATCGAAGTACTAAAAGTCCGCTTCCAAAATGATATCCATGATAATGGCACTCTTGAATCTCAAAAGATACTCTTCCTTTTAAATTCTTTTCGAGATCACTCCGAAATTCTTCGAAATTCATACAGAAGATTTAATTACCTAATAATAACTCACACTCATGCAACAATTTCTCCTTATTGATCGGCGCAGTTCCCACTTCTTCGCAAACCAAGCCACCCGCAATATTTGCCATTTCAGCAGCGAGGTGCATGTTCTTTGTGGTAGCATAAACCAATGAAGCAACTGCGATCACAGTATCACCGGCACCGCTTACATCGGCAATGTTCCGGATATGAGTGGGGATGATCTTCACTTCTTCATCCTGTTGATAGAACACTCCTTTTTCTGAGAGTGTAATGAATGATATTTTGTGCTGGAGATTTTGTTGCAACGCTTTATGCATCTCTTTCAATGAAGAAATATCAATTTTATCAACCAGTAAATTCAACCCTTCTTTTACTTCTTTCAAATTGGGTTTGAATATGGTAACGCCTTTGAATGCAAGAAAATTTTTCTTTTTAGGATCAACGCTTGTTACCACATCGTATTGCTTACAGAGTTTGATCAGTTCATCGATCACCCGCGCTGTTAAGATGCCTTTGTTGTAGTCTTCAAAGATGAGTATAGCTGGTTTGTGTTCGGCAAAATAGTCTTTTACATTTTTGAGCAACTGGTTCTCGAGTTCTGTATCAAGATCTGAAGTAACTTCTGCATCGAGCCGCATCATCTGCTGGTTACGGCTCATCACGCGGGTTTTGTTGGTAGTGATGCGTTTGTCTGATGAAATGATGTACGAAGTGTTGATATGATTTTCTTCCAGCAGCTTCAGCAAATCCTTCCCTTCATCGTCTTTCCCGATAATAGAAAAAACCGTTGTCTGCGCGCTGAGCGATACACTGTTCAATGCAACATTCGCAGCGCCACCAACACGTAATTCTTTCTTCTTTAAAGCCACAACAGGCACAGGCGCTTCAGGCGAGATCCGTTCTACATTGCCCCACCAATAGGTATCCAGCATTACATCGCCAACAATAGCAACCCTGATGTTGGCAAAGCTTGAAAATAATTCTGCAAAATTCATCAATCCGTTTTTTTAGAACTGCTAACTGCTATGTAGTACAGTGGGATACCGATCAATGTGATGATCAGGCCCGGCCATGTAAACTGTGGTTTGTATATGATCAGCATTACACAAAATGCACTTCCCATCAACATATATATAGCAGGCAATACCGGATAGCCAAATGCTTTGTATGGCCTTTCTGCATCGGGCATTTTTTTGCGGAGGATAAAAATACCGCCTATCGTGAGTACATAGAATATTACGACTATAAAGGAAACCATGTCAAGCAGATCTCCATACTTTCCGCTTAAACACAATAATGAAGCAACGATACACTGCGCCCATAATGCCCAACCCGGCACTGCATTTTTATTGAGGGTTCCTGCTTTTTTAAAGAATAGTCCATCTTGCGCCATGGTATAGTATACACGCGCTCCGGCAAGGATCAAACCATTGTTGCAACCGAATGTTGAGATCATGATCATGATAGCTATTACATATGTTCCCGCATCACCAAAGATCACATTGGATGCGGCAACCGCTACCCTGTCAGCTTTTGCAAAGGCAATATCGTGTAAAGGCAGTACGCTTAAATACATCAGGTTTGTAGCAATATAGATAAGCGATACGATCATCGTTCCCATGAACAAACTCAACCCAATATTTCTTTTTGGATTTTTTATCTCACCCGCAATGAAGGTTACATTGTTCCATGCATCACTACTGAAAATAGAACCTACCATAGATGCGGCGATGGCGCCAACAGCAGCCGCGCCTATCAAAGGCATAATGATCGTTGAGGTTGGTGTTCCATCTGCCCCGGCGGTTAATGTCTGCATATGCCAGGCATTGGTCCAGTTGGCGTGCCACACATCGCCTTTGGCCATGATCAGCCCAAATACGATCAATCCAAAAAGTGATAATAATTTGGTTACGGTAAAGGTGGTTTGTATCAGCTTTCCGCCCTTTACACCCCGGGTGTTGATATAAGTGAGAAAGACGATCAATACGATAGACACCAGCTGCGCCGTATAAATATGGATACTTCCTAAACTGACTAAAATATTCGCATCGGTCAGTTCCAGTGACGGGAAAAAATATCCGGCGAACTTACAGAACGCGACGCCTACCGCTGCTATGGTTCCTGTTTGTATAACAGAGAAAAAACTCCATCCATATAAAAACCCGACAAGCGGATTATAGGATTCTTTGAGATACACATATTGTCCGCCGGCTTTCGGAAACATAGCGCTTAATTCACCATAGCTTAGTGCGGCTGTAAGGGTCATAAAACCAGTGATCAGCCATACCGCGATCAGCCAGCCTGCACTTCCCACATTACGGGTTATATCAGCGCTGACGATGAAAATACCTGAACCGATCATACTTCCTGCAACGACCATGGTTGCGTCAAATAGACCCAATGTGGGTTTAAAGCTGTTAGTTGTACTCATAAAAAATCCCGCCTTTTATAGCGGGATGAAGATAATAAATATGATTGAATAAGATACAATGGACAAGATTCAAGGAACAAGGTTCAAGAAACAAGGTTCAAGACAAGAAGAAAGGCTCAGAAAATGAGGTTACACAAACCTTGATTTACTGAGCCTTGTTCCTTGCTTCCTGAACCTTGTACCTTGTTTCTTCCTTGCTATTTCTTCTTCTTGTACAACCTGTTGAGGCCATTTACCACATCCTGTGTGATGTTGTAAGAGCTGTCTTTCAAGTACATCAGGTCAACTGAACTTGAGAACACGAATGCATAGCCTTTGTCCTTGTTGTATTCTTTCAGGTAATCCTCTATCTTCTTTTTTACATCCTGCATCTTGCGGAAAGTTTCATCCTGCATCTCATCGCTCATCATTTTCTCTTTTCCCTGGAAAGATTTCTCGATAGCCATCAGTTCCTGCTGTTTAGCATTTACTTCTGCCTGGGTAAGTGTGTTGCCGATCCGCTGCAACTCCTGGTATTTGTTGGTAAAAACACTTTTCATATCACCCAATACCTTGGCATTGGCCTGGTTCTTTGCCTGCAACTCCGCATCAACTTCCCTGAAATATTCGAACTGGTTCTGTACAGAATCCGTTTCAAAATAAGCGATCTTGAAACTGCCACTAGGCACGGCTTTGCTACCGGTTGTAACAGGAACATTATTGGCCGAAGGCGATGCAAAATGCAGGTAGAATAATACTGCGACTGCGATCGCCAAAACAATATTTAAACCAAGGGTAAAATTATTCTTCATGAATCTCTGATTAATATGATTTATGGTATGATTTGTATGATTTTTCAAACCCGATCAGCGTAAAATTACCAAAGATTGATATGAGCGGTATGTTAAAAAAAGCAGGAAGTTCTCACTTCCTGCCTCATATCAATCATATTAAAATCCGTGTACTCCGTGATCTTATTCGTCATCATCAAAGCTCATCGCTTCGCGTGTGGTAGCCAGTACTTCATATTCTTCTTTGCTACCTACGATCATGTTGTCGAACTCTTTCTGCCCTGAACCTGCAGGTATCAGGTGACCGGTGATCACGTTCTCTTTCAGACCGAGCATCATATCTGTTTTGCCCTGTATCGCTGCCTGACTCAATACCTTGGTTGTTTCCTGGAATGACGCAGCCGAGATCCAGCTTTGTACACCCAGTGAAGCCTTGGTAATACCCAACAATACCGGTGTTGCAGTAGCCGGTTTCGCATCCCTTACTTCCACCAGTTTTTTATCGCTTCTGCGGAGGATAGAATTTTCTTCTCTTAACTCGCGCAGTGTAACGATCATACCGGCTTTCATCTTGCTGCTTTCACCTGCTTCGGTTACTACTTTCTTATCATAGATCCTGTCGTTCTCTTCAATAAAGTCGAACCTGTCTTCAAGATCTTCTTCTAAGAATTTAGTATCACCTGCATCAACAATTTCTACTTTCTTCATCATCTGGCGAACGATCAC
>JAQBNJ010000135.1 GCA_028288645.1 Sediminibacterium sp. | reverse complement strand
CTCTCTTGTTTAGCACATAGGGGGCTTGCGGTTTTAAAAAACACCAAAAACACCTCTAATCCCCTTTAAACATTAACGGCCTATAGGTATTGCTTACTTTTACCGGACAGCAATGATTCAAAATTCCTTGTTCAGTGTTCAATATTCCTTTCCTCTCACGCATACGCCTTCAATATCCCCTTTACCATCAGGTATTGCGCCGTACCGTAAGTAGCCATCACAGCGATGTAAACATCTTTATCGCTTCCCCAGTGAAAACGGTTAAAGGCAACCAGGATATTCTCTATCATAAAGATCACCGCGCCGGGGATAAGGTAGTAGAGCGCAACTTTCCTGTATTGTTTTTTCAATGCAATGTTAACTGCAAACGCGATCATTAAGGATAAGGTAAACAGGTACACCATCACCGGCATCCGGTAATCGCCCATTTCTTCTTCAAGAAAACGATAGATCACAAAACCGAGGGTCAAAAGCAACGCCATCGTAACGAGGAACGGAAGTATACTTCTGAGATTCGGTTTATGAAGACATACAAAAGAAAGACTGTAGAAAAGATTCATCAGCATAAAAGCGATCATGCCACTGAGGAAGAAAGTATCATTGATCAGGATAAGCAATACATCCCCAAAAAAAGCAAGAAACAACCCGACGTAGAACATGGCTTTGCCCACTGGCCTGCCGATATTTCCATCCTTTAATAAAAGATAGGTCAGCAGCAAAGGCACCAGCAGCGGTTTGGTCACCGCCCGGTAAGGCGAAACATAGAACTGGAAAACGCAATGCAATAACAATACGATCCAGTAAATTGTCAATATCCGTTTGTTCAGTACTTGCTCCATAGTGATCACCGGTTATCTAGACACCGGCCCAATATTTTATTGTAAACTTATTCAGTTGTAAACTCCGGTATTTTCGCAAATCCTCTCACAAGGCAATATTGCGCTGCGCCATAGGTAAGCATCACGGCCATGTCAACCAATGGCTCATGCAATAAAAACTTATTCATCGCCAGCGTGGTATCAGACAACACAAACAAAGCCGCGCCTGGAATAAAACAACGCATGGCAATATCTCTTATAGAAATATTATTGGCCGAACGTGTTGCCAGCACTGCCATCAGGCTGATGATAAACATGTAAAAAAGAATCGGCCATTGAAAACTGCCAAGATGCGGTTGCAATAACCGGAATACAAAAGCCGACAAAGCTGCCAGGAGGAATATCGCCACCAGCACCAGGTTCGCATTCCCCTTTTGCCCTTTCTGCAAACGGAAAAAATAGATACTATTGCAAACATGTGTGCCGATGAAAGCCAGCATCCCCAAAAGAAAAAAGGTCTCTCCTGGCCGTGACAGCAACAGGTCGCCTGCAAACGAGAACAATAGCCCGCAGTATACCAATGGCCCCGCTTTTTCACCAGCAATAGCGAAAAGATATACGATCAATAAAGGGATAAGTAAAAATTTAGACAGGTTTCGTAAGTCATTCATTCCTAAATAAATGAACAGGCAATGAAGCAACAGAATCAAAGCAAACAGGAATGCACCGTATTTTTTCATTGCAGCCACCAACAATCATTTTGGTTAAGCGGGATGCCCCGCATTCCGAAAATACCTTTTTTACATGAGTTAAATTCCTTTTTATTCACGACTGACTGCTGCAATTATTTCGGATAGATTACTTTTGCGCAATGTTGAGTCAAGAAAATGAGGATTTCCTTGCATCCTGGGCAAAGAACAGGGAAAAAGAAAAGACAAGCGCCCGGCCTTTTTTGGTTGGCTTGTCTGCCGGTTTCACCATCGGTATTGCCATTATCCTCGTCCTGGAAAGCGGCTGGTATACAAGGGCAAATATGGTGGCCAATTCAATGTTCAGTTCCGTGATCCTGTTGATCGCAATTTTGATCATCTCGTTCTTTATGGCCTTTTTCTACCGCAAATTCAGGTGGGAAATGCAGGAACAAAAGTGGCTGGAGCTGTTGGCGGCAAAAAATAAGAGCGAAAACAATGGGCCTAAGCAGCCTTAATACTCAAAAACAAGTCTATAAATAAAAAACTGTTCATGAAAAAAATCCTCGGTTCTGTTCTTGTGTTGTCTTGCTTATTATTGAATTCATGTGGTAAAACCGATACCGGCTGTCAACCCGTTCCCGTTAGTTCTGAAAAATCTGCTCTCGTAGCTTATTGCACGCTGAATAATATCACCTACACAGAGGACCCAAGTGGCTTACTGTACCAGATCATCACCCCGGGAACCGGCAACAATGCAACTGTTTCCAATACGGTTTCAGTAGTGTATACCGGCAAATTACTAGACAATACACAATTTACTTCCATAGCCAACCCGCAGGATCTTCCCCTGGGCGGCGTGATCGATGGCTGGAAGATCGGCATCGCTTTATTGAAAAAAGGCGGCCGCATCAAACTGGTGATCCCATCCGCATTGGGCTATAGCTGTACCGGCAATCTGCCGGCCATTCCAGGCAATGCACCTTTGTATTTTGATATCACCTTGTCTGACATTAAATAAAAACCTTTTTTATATTCCATAAAAATGCCGGTAATTGTTGCCGGCATTTTTGATAAAATGGCAAACTCCGGGGAGTATAGCAAATTTCATTCCCATTCCCCTATCTTTGCCGCTCTAAAAAAATTTGTAAACCGTTACTAATATGCAACTGAAAGGTTTAGTGCGATTTTTTGCGATTGCTTTGATACTTATCTGCCTGTATCAATTGTCATTCACCTGGTTTGTTAAGAACCATGAAAGTGCGATGGAAACTAAAGCCGATTCCTGGCTGAAAAGATTCCCTACCCCTGAAACGAAGTATCCCGGTAACAAAGAACTGCAGGCAGCTTATGCCGACAGCCTGGGCGACCTGAAGAAAGAAAGGTTGAAGCGTTTGCTGGACAGTACCAAAGACACGAAACTGGCTTTTGGGTTGACCACTTACCGCAGTGCGAAAGAAAAAGAACTGATGCTGGGTCTTGACTTACAGGGTGGTATGAGTGTGACAATGGAAGTTGGCCTGGACGGATTGCTGAAATCATTGGCAAATTATACCAAGGAAGCGCAGTTCAACAAAGCGTTGTCGCAAGCTGTTGCTATCAAAGCCAATACCAGTGCCGATCTGATCTCATTGTTCAGGCAGGAACTGAAGAGCGTGAATCCAAACGCAAAACTGGCGCCTTATTTCGCATCACGCAGTAATGGTAAAGTAAAGATCGATGCAAGTGACGATGCGGTTGCTACCTACCTGCACGACCAGGCGAATATCGCTTTCAATACCACTTACCGTATCCTGCGCACAAGGATCGACCGTTTTGGTGTGGCATCTCCCAATATCAACCCTGATCCTGCCAAAGGATATATCAGCATTGAGCTCGCGGGCGTAACTGATAAAGAAAGAGTACGTGCTTTCTTACAATCAACTGCCAACCTGCAGTTCTTTGAAGTATATACTTTCGAAAGCAAAGACATACAGAACGGTATCATCGCGGCTGATAAGGCTGTTGAAGATTACCTGAACGGAACAAAAACAACAGATACTACTAAAAAAGCGGTTGATACCACAAAAGTTAAAGCTGCGGCTGCAACCACTCCTGCTAAAAAAGACAGCGGCAAAACAGCTACTATCTCTGATATAGCAGGTAACGTAAAACCAGGTGCCAAAGTTGATTCTACCAAAGCAAATGCTAATAAGAATCCTATCGCCAGGTTATTGCAGTTTACACAAGCTTCTCAGCAGGACGGAAAAACATATTTCCCTGCTGCGTTAGGATATATCGCTTCAAAAGATACAGGTACGTTGAATGACTACCTGAGAATGGATGCAGTGAAAAACAAATTCCCTTCAAACCTCGTGTTCATGTACGGTAAAGCCGATCTGAACGATCCGAAACTGAAGGATATCCTGATGTTGTACGCCATCAAAACATTAGACAATGGCCAGGCTGAATTAGGTGGTGAAGGCATTAGTGCCTCACAGGATTTTGACGAAAGAGGACGTGTTGCCATCAAAATGAACATGGATAAAGCCGGTACGCTTGCCTGGGCAAAAATGACCACGCGCAACGTAGGAAAACCGGTTGCTGTTGTATTGGATAATTTTGTGTACTCTGCGCCAAACGTGAACGAACCGATCACAACCGGTAACTCACAGATCGCCGGAAGCTATACTACCAAAGAAGCACAGGATCTTGCGGAGATCTTAGAAAGTGGTAAACTCCCCGCTCCTGCTAAAATCATACAGGAACAGCAGGTGGGACCAACACTGGGTAAAGAATCTATCAAAGGTGGCGGTTTATCCTTCCTCATTGCTTTCATCGTGATCTTCGCTTTGATGCTGTTATACTTTAACACAGGCGGATGGGTTGCCAATATTGCCCTTATCCTTAACCTCCTGTTCACCATCGGCATCCTCAGTGCGCTTGGCTTTACGCTCACGGCGCCAGGTATTGCAGGTTTGGTATTGACGGTAGGTTTAGCGGTGGATACGAACGTAATTATCTTTGAGCGGATCAAGGAAGAGTTAACGAAAGGAAAGAGCTACCAGAATGCAGTGAATGATGGATACAAACGTTCCCTCTCCCCTGTGCTGGATGCGCACGTTACTACTTTACTGACAGCGATCATCCTTGCGTATTTTGGATTGGGTCCTGTACTCGGTTTTGCAACCACACAGATCATCGGTATCTTATTATCATTGTTCTGCGGTATCCTTGTTTCAAGGTTGATCACAGACTGGTACATGAACAAGAACCGTCACTTTGAATATTTCACCGGCATTTCAAAAAGGATCTTCAAACATGCTTCTTTCAAATTCATTGAATACAGGAAGTATGCGTATATGTTGTCTGTGGTGATCTTCATATTAGGTATCAGCACATTCTTCCGTGCAGATGCATTTGATGAAGGTGTGGAATTCTCCGGAGGCCGTAGCTATACCATCAAATTCGACAAACCCGTTAACGAAGACCAGATCCGTGATGAACTGAAAACTGAATTTGGTGAAGCCGTGATCATTAAAACGGTTGATGTAAAGAACCAGATCAACATTACTACTTCATACAAGATCAAAGAGACCGGCAGCAATATTGATTCATTGGTTGAGCAGAAACTGTTCACCGGTTTGAAAAAACACCTGCCCGTAAATACCAGTTTCATTGATTTTGAAAAGAATTACAAACAAAGTTCACAAACCGTGTTACCGACAATTTCTGATGACCTGAAAACAGGTGCGCAGAAAGCGGTGATCTTCGGTATCATTGTGATCTGTTTATACATCTTCATCCGTTTCCGCGACTGGAGATATTCACTGGGAACCATCTTCTCATTACTGCACGATGTATTCGTAACATTGATCGTATTCAGTTTTGCGCGAAAGATCGTTCCGTTCCCATTAGAGATCGACCAGCACTTTATTGCGGCGATATTAACGGTAATCGGTTTCTCGATGAACGATACCGTAATTGTATATGACCGTATCCGTGAAGACAG
>JAQBNJ010000106.1 GCA_028288645.1 Sediminibacterium sp. | reverse complement strand
TTCTGAACTTTTGTAATTTCTTTTTCCATCAATCCGAGCTCTGGAGGATTCACCTGGTCGTCAGCGGAATTAACCGCAAATAAAGGCGCTTTGATCTTTGCTAAATAAGGAGACGGATCATAATCACGCGATGCATCGAATTGATAGATAAAATCGTTCGCGTCTAAGGTTGTGAGGAACCTGTTTCTAAGATTATCGAGCATATCTTCTGCCTGTTTGCGTGTGGGTGCCGACTTCTGCCATTGCAAGGGGCTGCTCGTCATAAAGATCATGGATGATATGGCGCCGCTTAACCCGACTTTCGGTTGTTCCTTGTATTCACCGCCTTTCCATTCAGGATCCATCTTGATCAGGTCGATCGCCATTTTACGCTGTATGCGGTTCCTTCCCGCAATAGCAACAGGAATACTTGCGAGGGGCATTAATGCATCCATAAAATCAGGATACTTATAACCCCATACCCATGTATGCATACCACCCATGGAAGTGCCCATTACCAGGCGGAGATGGCCGATGTGTAAATGTTCGGTGAGTAAACGATAGTCGGCCAATACCATATCATCATAGGTATATTTTGGAAAACGCATATGCATCCCATCGCTTGGCTTGCTTGATTTTCCATGGCCAATGCCATCGGGAAGAACGATATAATATTTAGCGGCATCGAGTAGCTGGCCGGGACCAAACAATCCTCCTGCAAACATTTCGCTTAAGAAATTCTTACCGCTACCTGTTGTTCCGTGCATAATGAGTATCGCATTCATCACATCACCATTCTTATCCAATTGCGGTTTGCCAACAGTTGTGTAATGCATGTTGAAGGATGTGAGTGAAGAACCGTCACCAAAGTTGAAATACTTCATAACATAATCACCTTCTACGGGTGTTGGATATTTAGCCTGGGCGTAAGATGTGCTTTGGAGAAGCAAGGCAGCTACTATCAAAAGAGTGGATAGTAGATAGTTGTTTTTTTCTTTCATAGTTTTGGGTTAGGTGTTAGGCGTTAGGTATTAGCTGTTAGCCAGAGCCTTACGCTAACAGCTAATACCTAATGCCTAATACCTATTTCTAAAAATACATAAACACTGCCAATAAAAGTTATTCATGGAAAATCCGCGACTATTTATGTTATTGCTGGGCTGCAAACCCAACGGAAGATTTACTGAGCAACATGATATTTTTTTTGGTGTAGGGAATTCATTAAAAGATCTGTTAGCGGATATACTTGCGTTCTGGCCAGAGCCGCAAAAGATACATATTGATGCATGGCGGGAGGTTACGGAAGTGGATGGGTATTCGATCAGTTTATCAATAAAAGAAAAAGAGACCGCGATTGAAAAACAGGATAAACGATTGTTCTTTCTCAACCTTGGAGGATATAAAGAAAATGAATTTGAGGAATACCATTATAAGATGCTGGCAGTGGCCGTTGATAAAAGTGAGGCGATCAAACAGGCGAAGTCAACTGCATTTTATAAACACACCGGTTTCAAAGGAGCCGATTCACATATTGATGATAAGTATGGTGTGGATGTGGATGACCTGTACGAGATCGAAGACATTCTTCCTGCATCCATCAAAGAAAAATACAAGTTGGTGATACGGTCATCAACCAATATTGCAAAAGATGAATGGCGACTCGGCTATACCAAACTCAGTTCTCTGGTTGATACAACTGTTTAAATGCTTCCGGTAAATGATCGCAGATATCGCCTGCGATCATGCCTGTTTCTCCCAGCAGTTCACGCGTAAGATCGCCTGCAAGGCCATGAACAAATACGCTGATCAGGCATGTTTCCAAAGGCGAATACCCTTGGGCTAAAATACCGGTAAGGATGCCGGTAAGAATATCGCCGCTCCCACCCTTAGCCATCCCGGGGTTCCCGGTTGTATTAAAATAACTTTCGCCCGCCGGTGTGGTGATGCAGGTGTGCGCGCCTTTTAAAATAATAAAGAGTTTGTATTTTTTTGAGAAGGTGATCTGTAGTTCGTGTCTTTCAAAATCACTGGAAGTAGTTCCCACAAGCCGTTCAAATTCTTTGGGATGCGGGGTGAGAATTGAATTTACAGGCAACTGCTCCAGCCAATCTTTATGCATACCCAAAATGTTCAAAGCATCCGCATCGATCACAAGGGGCCTTTCGTTGCGCGTGATGATATAGTGAAAGGTTTTTTGTGTCTGTTCATTGGTACCCAGGCCCGGGCCAATACCTACGGCTGAAAATGTTTTGGTCAGGATCTCATCGCCTACCCAGTGTTTTTTTGTATCAGGTGATACCATTGCTTCGGGATTGGTGGTCTGCATAATATCATGCCCGCATTGCGGCAGGTGTACGGTAAGCAGGCCGGGACCGCTTCGCAAACAGGCCCTTGCTGCTAATATTGCTGCACCTATCTTTCCGTAACTGCCTGCTATCAGCATCGCATGGCCGTAAGTTCCTTTGTGTGAAAATTTTTGTCTTGGTTTGAGCAGCCCTTGTATGAAAGTTTTTGTAAGCTGGTAATTGGCCGCGGGTTCTTTTGCAATGAATGTTTCACTCAAACCGATCTGGAGAATTTTCCAATCACCTGTAAACATTCCATTCTCCGGAAAGAAAAAAGCAAGTTTAGGAAATTGAAAACTCAGTGTGTTCGCAGCTTTTATAACAGGAGAAGATGCA
>JAQBNJ010000084.1 GCA_028288645.1 Sediminibacterium sp. | reverse complement strand
TACAGGTGGGACAGGTAGTAACTGTTTGCATCTGTCCCAAAAAAGTGCTGGTCACTTTTCTCACCTGGCCACTACCATTGCAGGTACCGCAGGTTTGCACACTGTTCTTGTCTTTTGCGCCGCTGCCGGCACAGGTGGTACATATCACATGCTTCTTCACTTTCACATTCTTCACAACACCTTTCGCGATCTCTTCGAATGTAAGTTTCAGTTTGATGCGAAGATTACTTCCGCGTTGTCCGCGTGCGGCTCTTCCGCCACCACCGCGTCGTCCACCGCCGCCAAAGAAACTGCCGAACATATCATCGCCGAAAATATCACCGAACTGACTGAAGATATCGTCGGTATTCATATTGCCATAGCCACCACCGCCTTGCATTCCGGGGCCGAAAGCCTGGTGACCAAAGCGATCATATTTTGATTTCTTGTCTGTATCACTCAGGATCTCGTAAGCTTCTGCGGCTTCTTTGAATTTTTCTTCCGCTTCCTTATCACCGGGATTACGGTCAGGATGGAACTGCATGGCCACTTTGCGATAAGCTTTCTTGATCTCATCGGCAGATGCAGTTTTGCTTACGCCTAATATTTCGTAAAAATCTCTTTTGGTTGCCATTAGCATGTAGCTTTTAGCTGCAAGCAAAAAATAAAAACCATCTCCTTGCTTGCAGCTAAAGGCTAATGGCTAACAGCTTTATTTCCCCACCACCACTTTCGCGAAGCGGATCAGTTTATCATTCAGGTAATATCCTTTCACCACTTCATCTATCACTTTACCCCGTAAAGCAGGCGTGGGCGCAGGAATTTCAGTGATGGCCTCATGTTTCTCCACATCAAAATCTGAGTTGATGCTTTCCATGGCTTTTATGCCTTTGGATTGCAGGGTTGATCTCAGCTTATTAAAGACCAACTGGATCCCTTCTTTCTGCAATGCGATATCATCCGATCCCTGTAATTGTTTTTCGGCGCGGTCAACATCGTCCAATACATCAAGTAAGGAAACGATCACTTCCTTACCCGCGGTCTGCATCAGTTCCAGCCTTTCTTTGGCGGTTCTGCGGCGGAAATTGTCGAATTCGGCCATCAAACGGAGGTATTTGTCCTTTTGCTCTTTGATCTCGGCCTCCAATTTATCAAATACGTCCTCTTCAGCTACCGGCTCGTTCAGGTGCGAGGTACCGGCTGCATTTTCGTCAGTATTAATATCCATTCCGTCCATAGTGTCGGCTGTTTGTTGATTTTGCGTGGTTTCTCTCTCTTCCATAGTAATAATTCGTTGTGATACAGTATAGGCAAAAATTTTGCCGAGGCGTGGAAATGGGAAAAATTGGCAGGTGAAGGGCAAGTTTGTGGTTTGTAGTTTGTGGTTTGTGGTTGTTTGCACCCAAAAAAGGCAGTCTTGTAGAGCTAATCCAAACAGATACATCACAAACTACAAAACCTCCCAAAATTGAGAGTTGTCCGCACGCCAAACGGCAGTTTTGCATACTTAACCACAAACCACAAACTACAAACCACAAACCCTCCCATATCTTTGCCCGATGACGAAAGTATACCTGCGTAAGAAGATCGCCCCAAGAGTTGCCAACGGACACCCCTGGATCTATGGAAATGAAGTTGAAAGAATAGATGGTGAAGTTACCGGCGGCGATATTGTGGAAGTGCATTATGGGGATGGGAAATTTGCCGGGAAAGGGTACATCAACCCGAAATCGCAAATACTGGTGCGTTTGCTGACGCGGAAACAGGAACCGATCGACGCGCAGTTCTTTCATAACCGCATCGCACAGGCTTGGGAATACAGGAAAAAGATCGGGTACACGGAAAATTGCCGGCTGGTTTTTGGAGAAGCAGATCAACTGCCTGCATTGATCATTGATAAGTTCAACGATTACTTCGTGATACAAACGCTTTCGTTGGGAATTGATACCTGGAAGGAAGCGATCGTGCAGGCCATTCAATCCATTTTTTCTCCCAAAGGAATTTATGAAAGGAATGATGTACCCGTTCGCGAACTCGAGGGACTGCCGCAACAAAAAGGATTTTTAACCGCGCCGTTTGATACGAATGTTCTCATCAATGAAAATGGTTTGCAATTTATTGTTGATATAGAGAATGGACAGAAGACAGGTTATTTCCTTGATCAGCAGGATAACCGCCGCGCCATTAAGCATATTGTAAAAGATGCGGAAGTATTGGGTGTATTTACCTATACCGGCACATTCGAAATTCATGCCGCACATTATGGCGCGAAGTCTGTTCTGGGATTGGATATTTCCGAGAACGCAGTTTCACAGGCAAATAAAAATGCAACGCTGAATGGGTTGGATAAGATCTGTCGCTTTGAAGCCGTAAATGCATTTGATGTTTTAAAACAATGGGGCAAAGACGGAAGGCAGTATGATGTGGTGATGCTTGATCCACCTGCATTCACCAAGAGCCGCGAGAATATTCAGAAAGCATTAACCGGTTATAAAGAGATCAACCTGCGTGGCATGAAACTGATCCGCAATGGAGGATTTTTAGTGACATCCAGTTGTACCAACCTTGTAACGCCCGAACAATTTCTGCATACAATTGAACAGGCCGCGAAGGATGCCCGTAAAAAAATACGACAGGTAACATTCCAGGCGCAGGCAAGTGATCACCCGATCATTTGGAGAATGGAGAATACGAATTACCTGAAGTTTTTAATTGTTGAAGTCACTGATAAGTAGGTGAAAACAATTGCCACAGAATACACAGATTTTCACAGATTTTTTCTGTGGTAATCTGTGTATTCTGTGGCAAAAAAAAATCCCGACAGGGATCAAAAACTTATCACTTAAAACTTACTACCTACAACTACTTATTCACCTGGAACTTCCCCGATTCAACGATCCTTCCGCTTTGGTCGCGGAGCTGGTAAACATACAGGCCGCGGAAATAATTATCATCCAGGTTGATGGTGAGTTTGGAATCATTGATGCGGATATCATTCATTTTCCTGCCGATGAAATTATATACCTGTAAAGTATAATTCTTATCAACCGTTTTATCGAAAGTGAAATTGATATAACTGGTAGCAGGGTTGGGATAAAAATGCGTGATCTTGGCGCTGTCTGCGGGATTGTCAAAAGGAGTATTGTCAGCAACGTAACTGTTGATGATAAAGGTAGAGAGAACCAATCCGAGTAAGTATAATTTTCGCATAGGTTAAAATCAACCTAAAATTACCAAAAATTAAGCGGTTTGGGCAAGAAGTTGTTAGTATTTTAACAAAAAACGCCTCAGCCCGATGCAGCGAAAGGCGTTTTTTTATGATATTTTAATGCAATCCGCCCAAAGTTTGCTGGATGGCGCCAAAATCCGGGAGGTCCGACGGCGTTGCACAAACTTCCGCGTAACGAACGATACCATCCTTATCAATCACAAATGCGGCGCGTTTACTTACGCCCTGCATTTCAAAAGAAGGAAAGGTTTCATACAAAACTTCGTAGGCCGTAGAGGCTTCTTTATTAAAATCACTAAGGAGTGGGAAGTTGAGGTTCTGCTCTGCTTTGTACTTACTAAGTGTAAACAATGAATCAACAGAAATACCAAACACTTTTGCATTGGCATCATTGAATTGAGAGATATTATCGCGTACGCTGCACAATTCTTTTGTACAGGTACTGGTAAAAGCCAAAGGGAAAAATAACAGTACCACATTACTTCCTTTTTGTTCGGCTAAGGATACTTTGTTCTTGTCGGTATCGAATAATGAAAAATCGGGAGCTTGCTGGTTTGGTTGAATGGGCATGGGTGGGATTTTGATTGGTGCAAAGTAAAGGAATATTTCACGCAAAGTTGTTTCACGCAAAGGCGCTAAGGAGCAAAGGCGCAAAGATTTGCTGTGCGTGATTAAAAATGAAATGTGAGATCTTACAAATAATCGTGAGGGCCGCGATCGCCTTTGCGCCCTTGCCTCTTTGCTCCTTTGCGTGAAAAAATTATACACTCATTTCCGGAACAAATTCAGGAACAATCAAGCGGCCTGCTGTTTTAGCAACGATCTCTTCAACGCTCACACCTGGCGCACGTTCCTTCAAAACAAATCCATCATCCGTAACATCCAACACTGCTAGTTCTGTTACTATTTTTTTTACGCACCTTACTCCCGTTAAAGGCAGGCCGCATTGTGGCAGTAGTTTACTTTCGCCTTTCGGGTTGGTATGCATCATAGCAACGATGATATTTTTTGCACTCGCCACAAGATCCATCGCACCGCCCATTCCTTTCACCATTTTTCCGGGGATCTTCCAATTGGCGATGTCACCTGTATCACTTACTTCCATGGCGCCTAAAACGGTGAGGTCAATTTTGCCGGCGCGTATCATTCCAAAACTCTCTGCACTGTCGAAGAAAGCGCCGCCAGGTACTAATGTTACGGTTTCTTTTCCTGCATTGATCAGGTCAGCATCTACCGCCGCTTCTTCAGGGTAAGGCCCCATTCCCAAAATACCATTCTCACTCTGGAAGATCACGGTCATTCCTTCCGGTATATAATTCGATACCAGCGTAGGAATGCCGATGCCGAGATTGACATACATGCCGTCTTTTAGTTCCTGTGCGATTCGTTTTGCGATACCGAATTTGTCGAGAGCCATGACTGATAATTAATAATTAAAAATTAATAGTTAATAATTTAGGAGAGCGGCAATAGATAATAATGGTCAGTAATCAACAGATTGTTGCTTTCAATTAATAATTACTAACTATTAATTATTAATTGGTATTCAATCTCACTGTCTTCCTCTCTATCCTCTTCTCATAATCCTTCCCCTGAAAAATCCTGTGCACATACACACCTGCCACATGCACATCATCAGGGTCAATTTCACCGGGTTGCACTAAATGTTCCACTTCAGCGATCGTTATATCGCCTGCCTTGGCCATGGATGTTGAAAAATTGCGGGTTGTTTTTCTGAAAACAAGATTGCCCTGTGTGTCTCCTTTCCAGGCTTTTACAATAGCGAATTCTGCATGTAAAGCGTGTTCCATGAGATACATTTTTCCATTGAACTCTCTTGTTTCTTTTCCGTTTGCTATTTCGGTGCCATAACCGGCCGGTGTAAAAAATGCGGGGATGCCCATGCCTGCCATTTGAATGCGTGTAGCGAGCGTTCCCTGCGGGAGGAGATCCACTTCCAGTTCACCGCTTAATAATTGCCTTTCAAATTCTGCATTCTCTCCCACATAACTACTCATCATTTTTTTGATCTGGCGGGTTTGCAATAAAAGCCCAAGGCCAAAACCATCTACACCCGCATTGTTAGAAATGCAGGTTAGCTCTTTGATCCCTTTTTTAACAAGAGCTGCAATGGTATTTTCGGGGATGCCATTCAAACCGAAACCGCCTAACATTAAAGTGGCGCCATCGGGTATATCGTGAATGGCCGAATCAGCGTCGGCAAAAACTTTATTCATAGGGCAATCGTTACGCTGCAAATGTACTGATTTGCTCAGTTACTGCCCTGCCCATGATCGCCTGACTGTAGTTTTTGCCTTGCTGCAAATGCTTCCAGTGAATCGACCAGCAATTTGAATTCGACGGGGTGTGCTTCGTAGTATTTATAACTGCTGTCGAATTGACCTTTGGTGGTTTTATGCAACAGCAAAACTTCTTCATACATGCGGATATTCTCTTTGCGGAGGCGTGCGCTGCTGTCTTTGCCAAGAATGCGCAGGTATAATTCGTCAGATTTCATCATATCCCACATCACTACTTTCATACTGTCCATAACCAGTATTCTTTTATTGGCGGAGGAACGGCAGGACATACTTACCAGGGAGATAAGCATAAGCAGGTAAAAAATATTTTTCATCGAAGATCCTGTTTGTAACGTGAGGCATTGATCACATCCAGCTCAGTCAATATATCGATGGCTCTTTGTTTTTGATCCAGCGTTCCTTTTTTAAAGATGCCAACCAGTTCCTGTACTTTTCCCTGCAGGAAGAATTGCACGAACATGGTATTCGCATTCTCTTTATTGAAAGCCTGCAATTGTGTAAGCGACTGCAATACATTTACCCTTGCCTCGGCTTCTGCGTCAAACATTTTATCCAGGCCGGCACGGTAATAATTATAGATGATATCGTGGATGATATTATACCGTGTGTTGATCAGGTTCTCATTCAGCCAATACCTGTTCCTCGAACCATCGAATACGCGCCAGCCGGCAACGCCTTTTCCTTCGGGTGCGTTGGTTACAATATTCTGCGCTTTGCGGTAATAGGCTTCGCCGCCTTTGGGCGCAAAAGAATCATAGTCAAGCGCAATGATCATATATGCGTAGTAAGCGACTATGGCAGTTAGGTTGGCCGCGGCTGCATCTGTTCCCTGCACACGGTTCTCATTGAATTCCACCGGTTGAAACTCTACATATTTAAAAGTAAAATCGGGATCGATAAAATTCACCAGCGCCGCCTGGTAAGAAGCATTGAATACGGGTCTTGCCGCCTGGATCGTCAATGATGCTTTATATACATTGGCATCTGTTGAATTTTCAATATTCAACAGGAAACTGCATTCGATCTTTTCATTGGGTTGAAACTGATCGTTTGTCCATTTACGGTTATTGAGCAGGTTGTTCAGTTGCGTTTGCAGTGTGATGAATATTTTTTTATCAACGGTTGAGTTAACCCTTGATGCCACAACACTCACCCTTGCCTGTAGTTCCTGCGCCGAAACGCCTCCTGCAAACAAGAAACAAACTAAAACAATTATGATTGATCTCTTACGCATGTATCTGTGTTACGATAAATGAAACAATATCTTTTGCGATCTCTTTTTTTGGTTTGGGTCCTGATTCAATTTCCTTTCCGGATCTATCGAGGATCGTTATTTTATTTGTATCAATTCCAAAACCGGCTTTTTTGTCGCGCAAAGAGTTCAGTACAATACAGTCTGCATTTTTCGACTGTAATTTTTTCAATGCGTTTTCTTTCTCATTATTCGTTTCCAATGCAAATCCAACGATGTACTGGCTCTTTGTTTTTTTACTGCCGATATATTGCAAAATATCTTTCGTCTTTTCGAACGACAATTCTAAGTTACCGGATTGTTTCTTAATTTTTTCATTGGCAACGTTAACCGGAGTGAAATCGGCTACTGCTGCAGACATGATTGCAATATCAACTGATGGAAACGTGGCTTCACAGGCCCTGAACATATCAGCTGCCGAAACTACATGAGTGATCCTGATCCCGCTATACACTGTTTTTTGTTGGGTGGGTCCCGATACCAGTTCCACATCTGCCCCGCGCAGGTATAATTCCTCCGCCAATGCAAAACCCATTTTACCGGATGAATGATTGCCTACAAAACGAACTGGATCTATCGCTTCATAGGTTGGGCCCGCTGTTACCATTGCTTTCTTACCTTTCAATTCCGCTGAGCGGAAAGACTTTTCTGTAAGGAACACTAGTATCTCCTCCGGCTCGGCCATTCTTCCATCACCAAATAAACCGCTGGCCAGTTCACCGTTTGAAACTTCGATAACTGTGTTACCATATTCTTTGATAAGAGAGATATTTTTCTGAGTAGCGGGATGCTGCCACATATCCTCATCCATGGCCGGTGCAACCACAACAGGACAGGTTGCAGAAAGATATACGGCCAGTAAAACATTATCACACAATCCATGCGCCATTTTTGCGAGGGTATTACAGCTTAACGGGGCAATCACAAACACATCCGCCCATCTTCCCAACATGACATGATTGGACCATTCGTTACCTTCTACCCATTCAATGACCACATTGTTCTTTGATAAAGTAGACAGCACCAGGGGAGAAACAAAATCTTTGGCAGCAGGTGTCATCACCACTTTCACTTCCGCACCCTGTTTTACCAGCAGCCTGACCAGCAGGATGGATTTATAAGCAGCGATGCTTGCGGTGATGCCGATGAGTATTTTTTTTCCGTGAAGCATGTCGTGAATGAGTTGACAATTGATACTGGATACCAGATACTGGATGTTAGATATTTGGAACCACCGCTCTGATATGCAGCATCTAGTATCCAGTATCAAGCATCGCTCCCTCAAAATAACAAAAAACGACAGTTCATCACTGTCGTTCTCTAATCATTTCTGAAACATTTAGCTTATCTAAAGAGATCGCTCTCGTCGTTGCGCCTGTGGTATACTTTACCTTCCATGAATTCCTGGGTAGCCAGGATAGCCGGGTTTGGCATTTTCTCGTAGGCCCTTGATATTTCGATCTGTTCTTTGTTTTCGTGAATTTCTTCAAGGCTGTCTGTATGGCTGGCAAATTCTTCCAGTTTATTATGCAGCTCTTCCCTCAGGGAAATATTGATCTGGTTGGCTCTCCTGGCAATGATCGCAATTGACTCATACAGGTTACCTGTTTTGTTCTTGATGTCAATCAGGCTTTTTGTTTCAACAACACTCGCGGTATTAGCGCTCATTTGTCTGCGTAACTTGCTCATTTTTCAGGTTTTTTATGATGTTCGTGGATTGTGTTTTTATTTTAGCTACCTCGTCAAGGCGTTTGCTGTCTGCAAAACGTTCAGCAAAATCATTGCTTTCAGCGATCACTTTTTCGTAGCGTTCTTTTTGTTTTTCTTCGTAACTCATTTCTGCATATTTATAATATGCTTTGATCACGAGAAATTTATATTCATCCGCTTTTTTTGAATCGGGGAAATTGTCTGATACATTTCCAAAAGCAATAGCTGCAGCTTTATAGAAACCAAGGTTATAGTATAATTCGGCTCCTTTGAATTCTTTCAGTTCAAGTTTTTCCCTGCATTTATCAATGATATCCGCTGCATCTTTCGAACGCTCAGAAGTTGGGTGCGTGTTAATGAAAGCCTGCATCAGCTGCATGGTCTTGTTGGTATTCGTCTGGTCCAGCTCTACTTTTGGTGATTGTTTGTAATAACAATATGCGCGCATATAATCGCACTCCTCACCTTTCGGGCTGGTAGGGAAATTCTCAACAAAACTTTTGAAAAGGTTCTCTGCATTCAGAT
>JAQBNJ010000024.1 GCA_028288645.1 Sediminibacterium sp. | reverse complement strand
GGATTTTGTATACGAGCCCGGCCAGTTTGCGCTGCGTGGCGGGATACTGGATATTTATTCTTTCGGAAATGAAAAACCTTATCGCGTAGAATTGTTCGGCAACGAGGTAGACAGCATCCGCATATTCGATCCGGAGACGCAGTTGAGCGAACGGAAATTGTTACAGGTAAACATCATCCCCAATGTAGAAACACAGTTTGAAAGCGGGGAGAAAGTTTCGCTGCTCGAATTTCTTTCAGAAAATACGATCGTATGGCTGAAGGATTGGGATGTGATCAAAGAAAAAATAGATCACCAGGAAGAGGACCTGCAGGGCTTTATCAACATACTGGACAGCGGCTACCGGATGAAGAACAATGATGATGAAGATGATACTAAGACCCTGAAAGAAGTTAACAGGGAAGATTTCGTGAGCAGCACAACCATTGAACAGCAATTAGGATCGCGGCATATTGTTGAGTTTGGCTATAAACCACATCTTTCTGATTTTGAAATTGAATTTAAAACACGCATACAACCTTCTTTCAACCGCCAGTTCGATCTGCTCATCAAAGACCTGAAAGCTCATGAGGCAGCGGGTTACGGAATTTATTTATTTGCAGAGCAGGTAAAACAATTGGAAAGACTGAACAGCATTTTTACCGACCTCAATACCGAGATACAATTTGTTCCGGTAGGCACAGGTATACACGAAGGGTTTATTGATGAAGAGTTGAAAGTAGTTTGTTATACCGATCACCAGATCTTTCAGCGATACCATAAATACAAAGTAAAACAGGCGTACAATAAGAACAAGGCGATAACACTAAAAACACTGCGCGACCTGCAGCCGGGTGATTATGTAACGCATATCGATCACGGTGTGGGAACCTATAGCGGCCTGCAAAAAATTGAAGCGAACGGGAAGGTACAGGAAGCAGTGCGTATTATTTATAAAGACAGCGATATACTCTATGTGAATATTAACTCACTGCATAAGATATCAAAATATACAGGTAAGGAAGGAACCGTTCCCAAGATCAATAAATTAGGTTCCGATGTATGGAACAGGCTGAAAGAGAAAACAAAAACCAAAGTAAAAGAGATCGCTTTCGACCTGATCAAATTATACGCGCAAAGAAAGGCACAGCATGGATTTCCGCATTCTCCGGATAATTATATGCAGACAGAACTGGAGGCGTCTTTTATTTACGAAGACACGCCCGATCAAAGCAAAGCAACGGCAGATGTAAAGAAAGACATGGAGAGCGAGAGCCCGATGGACAGGCTGGTTTGTGGCGATGTGGGATTTGGAAAAACAGAAGTGGCCATACGTGCTGCATTCAAAACATGCTTAGATGGTAAGCAGGCCGCTGTATTGGTTCCTACAACCATACTTGCGTTCCAGCACTATAAAACTTTCCAGGAAAGATTAAAGGATTTTCCTGTTACGGTAGATTATATCAATCGTTTCAAGTCGTCAAAAGAGAAAAAAGAAACGCTGAAAAAATTAGAAGAGGGAAAGATCGATATCATCATCGGAACGCATGGCATACTTGGTAAGGAAGTTAAGTTTAAGAATTTAGGTTTAATGGTGATAGATGAAGAACAGAAATTCGGTGTGGGCCATAAAGAAAAATTAAAGACACTAAAAACAAATGTGGATTGCTTAACACTTACAGCAACGCCTATTCCGCGTACACTGCAGTTTAGTTTGATGGGTGCGCGCGACCTAAGCATCATCAATACACCGCCGCCGAACCGGCAGCCCATACAAACGGAAGTACGCATATTCAATGACGATTTTATACGCGATGCGATCTACTACGAAACAGAAAGAGGCGGCCAGGTATTCTTTATTCATAACCGGGTACAGGGGCTTTCGGAAATGTGTGCGATGATACAAGGATTTTGTCCTGACCTGAGTATCGGTTTTGCACACGGGCAATTAGAAGGGCACGAGTTGGAAGAAAGGATCATGGATTTCATCGACAAAAAATATGATGTACTGGTGTGTACCAATATTGTGGAAAGCGGCGTGGATATTCCGAATGTAAATACGATCATCGTGAACAATGCGCATCATTTTGGATTGAGCGACCTGCATCAGTTGCGTGGAAGGGTAGGACGCAGTAACAAAAAAGCATTCTGTTATTTATTGGGCCCGCCGATGAGCACCATGCCCACTGATTCGCGTAAACGTTTACAAACGCTTGAGCAGTTCAGCGACCTGGGCAGCGGTTTCCAGATAGCGATGCGTGACCTGGACATACGGGGCGCGGGAAATTTATTAGGTGGTGAGCAAACAGGGTTCATGGCCGAGATCGGCTTTGAGATGTATCAAAAAATATTGGAGGAAGCGATCCGTGAATTGAAACGTACTTCATTCAAAGATCTTTTCAAAGAAGAGATCAGCAAGCAGGATGATTTTGTGAGCGACTGTACGATCGATACCGATCTCGAAATATTGATACCGGATAGTTATGTGGAAAGTATCGCCGAAAGACTATCACTCTACACAAGATTGGATAGTTGTGAGAAAGAAGAAGAACTACAGGAGTTTCATACAGAGATGATAGACAGGTTTGGCCCTATCCCCCCGCAGGTGGAAGATCTTTTTACAACGGTCCGCTGCCGCTGGATGGCCGTGCAGCTTGGGTTTGAGAAGATGGTATTGAAAGATGAAACATTGCGCTGCTATTTTATCAATCGTCCTGACTCGCCTTATTTTGAATCCGACCTGTTCAGGAAAGTTTTAGCTTTTCTGCAAACGGGCACCAACAAAGCGCGGTTAAAACAAACCGGCAGAATGTTCCTGCTGATCGTGGATAGTGTAAAGGATATGGAAACGATGCAGCGGTTCCTGACGCATATGCATAAAGAGGTTGTAGGAGAAATGGCACGCGGATAACGCGGATCAGGCAGATCCATGCGGATTTTTCTTGATGTTGGTAAAGACCTTCCTTCTGAACACAGGCTGTTTGCCAAAAGCAAGGGGTATTGCATAAAAAAATCCCGCCGAAAGGCGGGATCTAATGTCTTGTTCTATATAGCTTAGAATCCTTTTGTGGCAACGCCATCCGCAATTGCCTGTAAAGCTTTGGCTTCGCTCATAATAGCTGCCATTTTATTACCCTTACCATCATGACCGCCGGCCATATAACCACCTTTAGCTGTTTTGGTAATCACGGCATCCTGCATAGGAACGTTTTTTTCCTTTGTTTTGAGGCAATATGCTTTGATCATTTTTGAAGTGTCCATAGTTGTTAGAATTTAAAAGTTAGTAGATAAACAATGGGTTATAGACCACAAATTACCATTTTTTCAGCAAAAAGCCTACTTGACCCGTCCCGGCCCCCGTTTCCTTCCTCCTGGTGCCTCTTTTCGTTTTTCGCCCTAATCCGGAAACCTGCGCCCATAGCGGCTAAGCGGTAATATGCTCTAAAACGCTTCAATGGGCGCTTTATTTCATTTTCGCAGGATATTTCCATACAATGAGAAGGTCCCGGGCATAAAAAAGCCGGCAGAAAGCCGGCTCTTAACTATCGTTCATCGTCAGACCTATACATCGATCTTGGCATATTTCGCGTGTGTTTCAATGAATTCGCGGCGCGGGGCCACATCATCGCCCATCAGCATACTGAAGATGCGGTCGGCTTCTGCGGCGCTTTCAATGGTTACCTGTTTCAACGTTCTGCGGGATGGGTCCATGGTGGTTTCCCATAACTGGTCGGCATTCATCTCTCCCAAACCCTTGTAACGCTGTATGGTAACGCTGTCATCTTTTCCACCGCCTAATTTTTCAACCCAGCCCTTCCGCTGTTCTTCGCTATAGGCATATTCCTGTTCCTTTCCTTTTTTTACAAGGTATAAAGGCGGCTGGGCTATGTACACATTACCCTGCTCAACCAGTTCTTTCATATAACGGAAGATAAAGGTCAATATCAGCGTGGCAATATGCGAACCATCCACATCGGCATCA
>JAQBNJ010000023.1 GCA_028288645.1 Sediminibacterium sp. | reverse complement strand
GCGTGATCAGCGTATGAATGCTCCCCGGAAATTCTAGGTAATGAAAAAGTATCATCAGGTTGGTGGCCAGCAGTATCCAGGCGGCAGGATCGCGCAATAGTTTGTTCATGAGCGTTGTTTGCAGGTAAAAATTAAGAAGAATAAATCATTTTTGGCACTCTGCACCAGGCGGTGTAAATTTTAATGTCTTTTTGAATGATCATAAATCCTTTTTATGCGATCTTTTTTACTTGCCGCCTGCCTTGGAATTTTCATGTCGTTGTCGGCTCAACAAAAAATAACTGGCCATTTTATTTTAAAAGGAAATGTAACCGGGCAGGATGGGAACTGGATGGACCTTTCTTATAACAGCGAAGGCAAAGCGATAAATGACAGTGTGCAGATTGTCAGTGGCAGGTTCCGGTTTGAAGGATCAGTAAAAGAGCCCACCATGGCTTATTTGAGTGGCAAGACCAAAACACGCAGTGTGGATGATCCTAATTTTACGACCGTTTTTCTTGAACCAGCTATGCTTACAGCAAGCATTGACGATGGGAAATTTAAACAGGCCATTATTACAGGTTCAAAAACGCACACCGAATATACGCTGTTACAAAGCCCGCTGAATAAACTGCGAAATCGCTGGAAACCAGTAATGGATACACTTTCAGCGGTTAACAAAAGAAGTAATGCACAATACCAGGAATTGAAAGAATGGGTACTTGTGCCTTATTATGCAGAGTTGAGAGAGATAGAGTATGCTTTTTATGATACACACCGTGAGTCTTACGTAACGGCCTACCAATTGCGTTTCAGGGCGAGGGAACTTACTACGGATTCGCTGAAACTTTTTTATAACCGTTTCCCGGATAAAGTGAAGGAAAGCATTAATGGTAGACTATTGCTGACAGAGATCAGCAAAAGAAAGATCGGCGTACCAGGTGCAATGGCTGCCAATTTTAATACGGTTGATATCAATGGAAACAAATTCAGCCTTGCAGATTATAAAGGAAAATATGTGCTGCTCGATTTCTGGGCAAGCTGGTGCGTTCCCTGTAGAAAAGGAAATCCTCATTTAAAAGAATTGTATGCGAAATACAATGCGAAAGGTTTTGAAGTGGTGGGTGTATCTGATGATGACCGCGACAATGCCGCCTGGAGAAAAGCGGTTGCACAGGATGGATTACCCTGGAAGCATGTTTTGCGCGGGCTTAAATCGGCGAATGGTGTATTTGACAGATCGGCTGATATCAACGAATCATTCAATATTTCAAGTTTGCCTACACAGATACTCATTGATCCTGCGGGTAAGATCATTGCACGCTACGGGGATGGGGGAGAGGACCATGCATTGCTGGATAGCAAATTGGAGAGCCTCATCAAATTGTGACCCGGAGAAAAACATGTGTAAACGATAATTACAGAATGCCGGCCTTAGTTGGCATAATAAACACTTCTTACTGTTTGGCCATTAACAGTGTATTGCACATCCATATTATTCGCATCAAGATGGTTGATGGTGAGATCCAGTACAATATTGCCTGAGATATTATTGGTAATAGTTTCTGTGATGTGCCCCACAGTCTTAAGTTCCCAGGTGCCCATGCTGTTATCTTTATCTACAAAAGTACCGGAGTTGGTTTCGATGATCGCATAAAAGGTATAGGTCTTAAAATACTCAAGTTGACTGGTGGTCAAAGCTACAGGTACTGCATTAACATAGATCTCCTTTATCCGCCAATATTTGTTGCCGGTACCGGTAAGGTATTGTACTGTCTGTTGTTCCGGGGTAAGAGGCGGGTCCTGTTTGGTACAGCCCATAAAAATGAAACAGCCGATCAGTATTATCGAGACGTACTTAGAAAGAATGGATATCTGTTTACGAAAGATTATATGCATATGATTGACTGGTGGTATAAAATTAAGATTATTTGATATCCTGCTATAAAGAAAAAATCCCATAGGTTTTAAGCCTATGGGATGGATATGTGCGGAAGAGGAGATTCGAACTCCCACGCCCGGTAAAAGGCGCTACCACCTCAAAGTAGTGCGTCTACCAATTTCGCCACCTCCGCAATTAAAACCAGCCGTTTCCCCGGCAGGCAGGTTTGTCACCTGCTGCATCTTTGGGGGGCAAATGTAAAGGAAAACAGGTAAAAAATTGCCACAGAGGGCACAGATTACCACAGTTTTTTCTGTGATGGTCTGTGCCTTCTGTGGCAAAAAATAAAATTACATTCTTTCCGGAACCCTGATCCCCAATACACTCATCCCGTTTTTGATCACCTGCGCTGTAAGCTGTGATAGCTGTAAGCGTAATATCTTTTTTTCTTCGTTCTCGGCATTGCCAATAGAATGTTCCGTATAAAATGAGTTGAAGATCTTTGCAAGATTAAATATGTAGATAGCTACCTTGGATGGATCATGATCGTTTCCCGCATCCTGCAGAACGGTTGGAAACATTTCTAAATGGATGGCTAGTTCCTTTTCTAGCGGGAGCAGGGTTTGTGGTTTGTAGTTTGTGGTTTGTGGTTTTTCTGTTCCGGCTTTCCTGAGAATGCTCTTGATCCTTGCGTGTGTGTATTGTACGAATGGGCCGGTGAAACCATGGAAATCGATGCTTTCTTCCGGGTTGAATACCATTCTCTTTTTGGGGTCAACCCGCAACAGGAAAAATTTTAACGCACCGAGCCCGATAATATCATATAACTCGTTCAGTTCTTCAGGCGTAAAATCTTTTACCTTACCCAGTTCTTCTGTTTTCTGCCGGGCGATATTCACCATTTCTTCAATAAGATCATCAGCATCCACCACGGTTCCCTCGCGGCTCTTCATTTTACCGGTTGGCAATTCTACCATTCCATAACTCAAATGATAGATACCA
>JAQBNJ010000563.1 GCA_028288645.1 Sediminibacterium sp. | reverse complement strand
CAAACGTTCCTACGGAACGTAATCAATCATTTTATTTGAATTGCTACCTACCAATTGTTCCGATGGAACAAAATGTTTTAAGCAAAAAAAATGTTTCCCTTAACTTAATGACATTGCCCGCCGGGGTAAATGTGGCCACTTAATCTTATTTTCTACAAGGCATTTATCCCTACGGAATATTGAAGCTAAACTAACTTACTGCGTAGTCATTGGCAGCAATTAGCAAGTTAATATTGCTTATTACAAGGTTAATATACAATTCACGGCTATTGACGAATTACTGTTACTTAGTATTGCCATTTATCATTTCACGCATTTAGATCATATCATGAAACCGACTCGCCTTTTTATAAAAAAATGTTTTGCACTCTCATTAACCTTTATAGCACTTTTACCTGCCACCAATTCCCATTCCCAATCCGCTAAAAGCCAATGGGTATATCCCAATGCAAATGGAAAACTCGAATATAAAAAAACGGATAAAGGCGACAGGATCATGGATTATTCTTATGCGGGTTATATGGGTGGTGGTGTAACCATTCCCAACATCGGCACAAAAATTACACTCTCCCCTGTTGATGGAGATAATTCTTCCAACATTCAAAAAGCGATCGATCAGTTAGCAGCTACAGAACCGGTAAATAGTTTTAGGGGAGCGATACTGCTTAAGCCCGGCACATATAATTGCGACAACCCAATCAACATCAACACCAGCGGAATTGTTCTGCGCGGAAGTGGTTCAGGAGAAAACGGAACGATTTTAAACATGACAGGAAAACCACATGCCTGTATCGTAGTGAAGGGCCCGGTTAAAACAAATACCATCGGCAATGCAACAGTCATTGCCGACACCTATGTTCCTGTAAGCTCTTTTAGTTTTACACTGGTAGACGCATCCGGTTTTAAAGTGGGTGATATGATCCGCATCAGTCGCCCGGTTACAGAAGCATGGGTGAAATTTATGGGGATGGATAACCTTGTTCGCGACGGAAAAAAACAAACCTGGGTTACAGGCGAGATCTCATCGGACCGCATTATACAAAAGATCGAAAAAAATAAGATCACGGTTGATGTGCCGTTGAATGATTCTTATGATTCACAATTTGGCGCGATCACTGTTCAGAAGATAAATATTACAGGCGAGCTTTCACAAATCGGTATGGAGAATTTCAGGATCGTTTGTCCCGCGCAATCTGTTACCATCAGCGAGGGTCATCACCGCGCATTTACGATGGATGGCATGAGTGATGGTTGGGCAAGAAATATTGAGATATTAAACACAGTGAACAGTATCAGCGTAAATGGTAAACGCATTACAGTGGATCATGTGAATATCAACCACGAAGTTCCAACCCTTGGCGCTGCAAAACCTGCGGATTTAAATGGCAGCGGCCCGCAAATTTTATTCAACCAATGCAATATCTCCGGCGATAATATTTTCTTCCTCGCCACCGGCGCAAAAGTATCGGGCCCTGTTGTTTTATTGAATTGCATTTTCAAAGGCAATGGATGGATCCAACCCCACCAGCGTTGGGCAACCGGATTATTAGTTGATAACTGCGAGGTGCCCGCCGGCGGAATTGATTTCATGAATCGTGGTTCCATGGGCTCCGGCCACGGATGGGCCATCGGTTGGGCCGTTGCCTGGAACTCGAAAGCAAAATCTTTTTTAAATCAACAACCGCCAGGATCAGCTAATTGGGTTATCGGCAGCATTGGGGAGCAACAAAAAAAGGCAGCGCCTTTTAATCAACTACCGCTGTTGCCCGAGGGTTTGTATGATTCGCATGGAGTGCGGGTAACGCCTGGCAGTTTGTATTTAGCGCAGTTGGAAGAGAGATTGGGGAAGGGGGCAGTAAGGAATATTGGGTATTAAAATGGAAGAAAAAGTTGCGCAACAAATTTCCATAGAAATATTAAATTAATTAATCAGTTGCTTAATGGTTCAAAAATCACTGTCTTTAATTTGAATAATTCTTTCCCCTGTTGCATGGGGCGAATAACAATTGAATAAACACCCGGGGTTGTTATGGTTGTTACCACCACAGGGTGTTTAATAAAAAGTATGGGCGCACTTTTTTCTATTTCAGAAGTACGAAGCGTTTTGAACAAATATTCCTTTCCATTTACGGTTACGCTTCCTTCCTGCCGGGCACTTTCCTGTGGACAGGCATATTCCAGGATCAGTTTATAATCACCCGCTTCCGTTACCCGTATCTGGAAACTTGCACTATCGCCTGGTATTTTCTGGCCGGTAACGCAGGTTGCGTGTTTCCAATCGCCAAAATAATGGCTAAACGTTATACTTTTAATAGCCGCATCACCTGATGTTTTTGCCGTAATTGCCTCAACCGGGTTTATCGCGAAATGCGGGGAAACTATAATGGGAGCAACAGAATCATATGCGGGTTCTGTGCCGCTGTATTCAATAACAAATACAGTATTAGGAGAGGGATTAATAAGTGGAGGAATATCGAGTATCACGTCATTACCTTGTTTATGCCAGGGGATCATTTTCTTACCCGTTAGCTGATAGACTTTATTTACATGAAGTGAAAACCGGGGTACCAATAATTTATTATTAAACGGATGATTAAATACATGCAGAAATAATTTACCCGGCTTAGAAGAAGTTACCCCCCAGGGTTGTGCAGGAATAAAGCCATACGTTGTATTATAAATACTTTCCCCGTTTTTTGCGAGCCATTTGCCTGTTTCCCGTAAATACTTTTCTGAATAGGCAGGTATATTGCCATTCCCGTCAGGACCAACATTCAGCATCAGGTTTCCTCCTTTAGATACAACACTGGCAAGTAATTGAATAATCTGTTTTGCTGATTTAAAATTCATATCATGTTCAATATATCCCCAACTGTCATTATGCGTAAAGATGCTTTCCCATGCACCATTGATTGGAACAGGTGGTATTTCGCTATCACCAAAATCTTTGTAATCGCCCATTCCCTGTCCTACCCGGCTACTGAATAAACTTTGAGGTTGCAATGCATGAAGGCTGTTTACAAGGCTTTGGGTTTCTTGCCTGGTGAGCCCTCCCGGAAGGTCAAACCATACAATACCCAATGGCCCATAATTCGTGAGCAATTCCTTTAACTGCGGGATCGCTTTATCGCGATAATAGATCTCGTATTTTTTTTTGGTTTCATCAAAGTCCCAGTTGTTTCGACCACCATTTGGTTCATGCCAGTCAACAAACTGCGAGTAATAAAATCCAAAATGAATTCCCTGCTTCGCAGCAGCAGCCGCAAGGGCCTTCATAGGATCTTTTTTATAAGGAGATGCTTTTACAATTGTAAAATTGCTCACTTTAGAATCAAACATGGCAAAGCCTTCATGATGTTTGGCTGTAATGACTATGTATTTGATACCTGCATCTTTTGCAAGTTTTGTCCATTCCCCGGCGTCAAAATTTACCGGGTTAAATTCGAGCGCTACTTTTGCATATTCTGCTGCCGGAATTTTTGCCTGGTTCATGATCCATTCACCACTGCCATAATATCTTTTGCCCTTCCATTCTCCGGCCAGTTTTGAATAAAGTCCCCAATGAATAAACAAGCCGAATTTTGCATTGGCAAACCATGTGAGATCAGGATGTTCTTTTTTTATAGTTCCCGTATCCCACATCTCTTCCATCTTCTGTGCATAACAGGTATTGATCATGCAAAACATGATCAATACCAAGCCGGCTGCTTTATAATACTTCTGCATACGTAATTCAATTGAAAAAAATCTGCCCAAAGATCCGTGATTTTAATTGACTGGATCATCTCATCAACGCCGTCGCACACCATAACACCGGCGCCTGCCCATGCATATCTCCCACATTCCTTTGTCTATCTAAATAGTATTGCCTGTCATTCTTTTTATTTGTGCCTTCGCATACTTCGCGCGTATCGCCATTTGGGTTGATGTAGTTGATCATGCCGAGCCATCCTTTACGCGCCACAGGGCCAAATAATTTTTTGTCTAGCCATCCTTCTTTAACACCGGTGATCATCGCAAAAGTGAACATGCCTGTGCAGGACATTTCGGGCCATGAGCCGGGATCATCTATCAGTTGATGCCACATACCATTTGCATCCTGGTATTTTTTTAGTGAAGCCATCATGGTTAGATAGCCTTGCATAATGCGCGGCCTGTCTGGATGATTCTTTGGCATGCTGCGTAATAGTTCAGCCATGCCAACTGCAAACCAACCTGCGCCCCTGCCCCAGAAATAAGGAACATCGGGTGCATGGTAAAATAAGCCGTTGGGTTGTTGCAAGGAATCAAGATACACAACCGCTTCTTTAGCGGCATGATCAAGATAACTCTTATCGCCTGTTGCACGGTAGGCCTGTGTTTGCACCATGGTGATCATGAACATATCATCTACCCACAAACGTGTTTGCCAGGTGAGGCCCATGGCATAGTATCTTCTTGAATTCTCATTTACGCGCGGGCCGGATGGCGGCGCCCATTGGTTGTCGGCGATCTTTTTTCCGAGATCTAAATATTTTTGCTCTTTGGTTTGCATGTAGAGTTCCAACGGCACAGAACCGAATACGCTGTAGTCAACGTGATCGGGTACGGGTATCATGTCCGCTTCTTTTCCGAAAAAAGGTTCAAACCTGTCTGCCAACTGTTTGGCCATGGTTTTATCACCGGTAACTTTTGCAAAGGTGAGTGCGCCGTACCATCCGCAGGTTTCGGGATAAGTGATCACTTTCGGTGGCGTGGGACGATTAAAATTTGTATGCGGGGTTTCTATAAAATGATTGGCTACCAATCTGCCGATCTCTAATGGTGTAGATCCTTTCGGAAAATTTTTCAGGTCAGCACCTGTCTGGGCGATAACTGTTGCGCAAGTTAAACAACTAACACATGCAATTAGTAGGTTGATTTGTTTTCTCATTGCTAAATATTAAAGTGTTGTGCTACTGTCTACTGTTGAGAACGAGCGTGAGCGGTGAATAAACAAAGCATCCGCGCCCTATTTACTCACCTGCGATTGCTCACGATCTAACTGATCAACTGCCAACGACTATCATCTTTATTCAAACACGAATTACATGAGGTGGAACGAATGATTCCGATTTGTTGACCTACCATGCATTTATAGAGTCCATTCGTTCTAATTCGTGTAATTCATGTTCATTTAATCGATCGCCCCTGTTTTCATTTTACCTTTTTTCTCCAATGCACTTTCAACATTTCCTTTTACCTGCAATTTTATTACGGATGCATTTGCATCGGGTGCTTTCGCAGGGAGATTGATCACAACGCCCTCTTTTGTATTCTCCGTTTTCCATATGCTGCCATCCGCAAGTAGAATAGCGGAAATGGTTTCATTTTTAAGTCCCGGTACAAGTAATTTTCCATCAACGGGCCAGTCGAATACACTCAGGTAAAGTGTCGTGCCGTTCTTGCCCTCTTTTTTTGTACAACGCCCCCAGGG
>JAQBNJ010000558.1 GCA_028288645.1 Sediminibacterium sp. | reverse complement strand
ACGCGGTCGATCATACTCTCCATCATCTGTGTTGCCACGATAACGGGTTTTGCGCGGTGAATACATTTACGGATCAGTTCTTTCTGGATCAAAGGAATCTGCTCCACTGGTAATTCAACACCCAGGTCGCCACGTGCCACCATGATACCATCACTTTCAACGATGATATCGCGGATATTGAGCAGCGCTTCCGGTTTTTCTATTTTGGCAATGATCTTGGTCTTGCTTTTCTGATCCACCAATATTTTCCTGAGCCCAACAATATCCTGTACACTTCTTACAAAAGAAAGCGCTACCCAATCGCAATTCTGCGCAATGATAAAATCAAGATCCACCAGGTCCTTCTCTGTCAATGCCGGAAGTGAGATCTTTGTATCAGGTAGGTTGATCCCTTTTTTGGAAGAGATGATACCGCCTAATGTTACCATCACTTTTACATCGCCGTTCGTCTCAATGCTGGATACTTTTACTTCAATCTTTCCGTCATCGATCATGATAATATTTCCGAGTATCACATCACCCGCCAGGTTAGGATAGGAAACATAGATCTTCTCGAGATTGCCAATACATTTTTCATTGGTAAAAGTGAGGATATCGCCTGCTTTTACTTCAAGTGCATTGTTCTCTATTTCACCTACACGAAGTTTTGGCCCCTGCAGGTCACCCAGGATCGCAATATTATAAGGTTCCGTTTTATTGATATTGCGGATATGCTCAATGATGTTCAGTTTATCTTCATGGCTTCCATGTGAAAAATTCAAACGGAAAACATTCACACCCGCTTTTACCAGCGCCAGTAATTTATCATAGGTGTCACAGGCCGGACCCACGGTTGCCACAATTTTGGTGCGGTGATTAACATGGTCAAGCCCTGCTTCTTTATCCATGTTCTTATGCAGGTACTTATCAAGGTTTTTAGACATTGTATTTTATTTATTATATGGTTGCTTGTTCGAAAATGAAATATTAACTGGCGAGGATCTTTACGATTTTAAACCAGTCGTCTGATATTTTTTGTTTTGCTTTCACTGCACTATCCAAAGGCGTATAATGCATTTTGTTATTCATGATCCCTACCATTACATTGTATCTTCCTGTTAACAGGCATTCTACCGCGTGGTAACCCATACGGCTTGCGATCAACCTGTCCAGGCAGGAAGGAGAACCGCCACGCTGGATATGGCCCAATATGCAAACCCTTGTATCTGCCTGAGGCAAACGTGCTTTGATGATCGTGGCGATCTCATTGGCGCCGCCGAATTCTTCACCTTCTGCTACAACAACAAGGTTCACCAGTTTTTTTCTTTTCTCTTTTTCAGTAAGAGAAGCGATCAGTTCTTCGATATCGGTCTTTGTTTCGGGGATCAGGATATTTTCAGCGCCGGTGGCTATGCCGCTGTGCAGGGCGATATAACCTGCATCACGGCCCATTACCTCAACAATAAAAAGGCGGTCGTGTGCATCTGCCGTATCACGGATCTTATCGATCGCTTCAACAGCGGTATTCACAGCGGTATCAAAACCGATTGTAAAATCGCTGCCGGCTATGTCTTTATCAATGGTGCCGGGTAACCCGATGCAGGGAATGTCAAATTCACTACTGAATTTTTGTGCACCCCTGAAACTTCCATCGCCACCAATGATGACCAGGGCATCGATGCCCCTTTTTTTCAGGTTCTCATAGGCTTTCTGGCGCCCTTCGGGTTCAAAGAATTCTTTGCTGCGGGCAGTTTTAAGAATGGTTCCGCCACGTTGAATAATATTGGCTACTGAGCGTGAATTCATCGGAACGATCTCATCCTCGATCATACCGCTGTATCCACGCATGACACCGAAAATATCCAGCTTGTGATAAATTCCTGTTCTAACTACAGCTCTTATTGCGGCGTTCATACCCGGTGAATCTCCACCGGAGGTAAGCACCCCTATCCTGGTTACTTTTTTTTCAGACATTGTGATTTAGCAGTCTTCTTTAAGGCAATGAAATATTAACGGCAATCAATCGTAAATGGGTGTGTATCAGCTACACGAGTGTCAAAAATACGTAATTGAAAATAAATGGCAAGTTATGATGAGCAGAGAAGACGGTTGTTGAAATTTAATTTTATTAACACATAACAGGTTTTCAGATGAAATCTATTTATAACCTTATTGGTAAAGGGTTTCAGAGAATCGAATTTGTTAATAAATATATCGGCTATTGCTAACGGTTGTTAGCAATAAGGCATGAATTAACACGGTGGTAAAAATATTTCGGCCATCATACACCTCGCGCTTCCGCCACCATTTGTTTCGATCGTGGTGATATCCGAATGAATAACAGGATTAAAATGTTCTATAGATAATAGCTGTTGAATAGTTAAGCTTTGATATGCCTGCGATGACATCACTAAAAACTTTTTTCTATCCCTGTTATGCACCTGCAACATATTGCCCGCAAAATGATTCATTTGTTCAAAACTGATCCCGATGATCTGTTTGCCTGTTTTCGTTAAAAGATCCGTCACTGTTTTTCTTTCTGTTTCATCATTGATGCTCTCCAGGCAGATCACGGCAAATTCATCTGCCACACACATCATTACATTGGTGTGATAGATCGGCTGATTGTCTGCATCCACTGCGGTGAAACTAACGGCCGTATAATTCATCTGTTCACAGAATTTCTGCAGGATCTTTTCATCCGTTCTTGGTGATAGGCATGCATACGCAATTTTGTTGTCCCGGTCGAGTACCATGCTGCCGGTTCCTTCCAAAAAATGATCGTCCTTTTCATAAATGCTCAGATCGATCGTTTGGTTGATGCTGAATTTTTGTTTGACTGCATCCAGCACATGTTGTTTTCTCTCCAGCCGCCTGTTCACTGCGAACATAGGGTAGAGGATCACTGTTCCGTTCTCATGAAAAGAGATCCAGTTGTTTGGAAAAACAGAATCGGGTGTATGTGGTTCGGCTGTATCATCGATCACAGTCACATCAATTCCGTGATCGCGAAGCGTTGCAATAAATGCTTCAAACTCTCTCAATGCTTTTTCCTGCACGGCATGATCTTCCACGTTAACCTGGAAAAGATTGTTCACCGCAGTTTCTGCATTAAAATCAAACCTCACAGGTTTTATCATCAATAAATGGGATGTATGCTGCATTTTTAAGTATTGCGGTAATAAGGTTTAGCTTTTAACTGTTTATTTGCCGATCGCTTCGCGGCAGAGTGGCATGCTCATACAATGAAAACCCCCGCGTGCCCTCGATAATTCGGCAGATGGCATCAGGATCAAAGTGTCTTTCATCGCATGAACATCCATGGTTCCGGCTTCCAGTTCCTGTAATAATTCTTTAACATGTATGATCGCGAAGCCGGCATTCTTAAATGCTTCTGTTGTTTTATCATTCCGGTCATATCCTAAAACCACGCCTTCTTTCAACGCCAATAAATTGCAGGAATCGGTCCACTGTTCACGCGCACTGTATGGGAACTCGTTGTTGCCTGAATAGATGAAACGCACTTCACTCCCGCAATGAAGGTCGTTCTTGCTGATATCAACCAACAGGTCTTCGAGGCTTTCAAATGAAACAGGGTTGTCCGGGCATTTTTTATGGAACTGCAGTATTTTGATCTTCTCTTCTTTTTTGATCTCGAGTATCCTTTCGATCGCGTCCTCGTCTTCGCGTTTTACCGCTTTGCGTGAGAAGTTGCCGAGCATTGCCCATACATCGCATTTTACCTGCGTGAAAATTGTATCGATGTGCATGTAATCCCTTTTTTTTGGGATACGGATAATGGTTACTTTTTCCATCAATCCTTTTTCAAAAACCATATTGGTGATACGTACAGCAGCTTCGGGGGATGTTCTTTCACTTACACCTACCAATAAATGATCATCACTCACTACCATGATATCGCCGCCTTCCAGTGTTACTTTTCTTTCGTCCTCATCTTCGGGCATTAAAAAGCTGTGATTCGATTCCGGCAGTTCGATAATATTATTTCGGTACTCTTTGAACAACGGGTGATGAAAGAAAATATATTTTGCCAGCAATGCTTCCCGCGTGCGCGCTTTTTTTGCAGGCTTGTTAAGCAATACATGGTCTTTGATAGTGATCCCGATATCGCGTGTGAAAATGAAATTCGGGATGGGGGCAAATAACAGGTCGCGGTTGCTGGACGTACCCGAAACAAAGGTCTTGGCCAGTTCAACAGGCGAATATTGCTGTAGCTGATCCTGCACTTCATAAGTACAACCTTCAATAGCGCTAACGGATGCAACGAGTTTGGAATGAATATCTTTATCCCCCAACACCTCGGCCAGCAACCATTGCAGTTCGATCACTTTATCGGAAGCAAAGAACTGTTCGCTTTCGGGTTTGTAAAAGCTGCGGTCAGCTTCAAGCGCATCGATCTCCGCCAACCTGCCTTTTATTTTTGAAGGATCCAGAAAGTAGAGCAGGAGCTTGGTGTAATAATCATACTCGTGTCTGCGGATCGTTTCCAAATGAACAATGTCTTCGAATAACCAATCCTGCGCTTTTGATGGCACTACTTTGCCGAGGCCACTGTCGGGACTGTGGACTAGTAAACTTTTGAGGGTTCCTATTTCGGAGGTTATGGATAATTTATGGGACATGAATAGGTTTAAATTTTTGGACTTTGACCCCTTTGTCGCTGGGCGACGTTTCCCCTGGGAGGGGAAAGGGGTGAGTGGTTAATTGATTAGTTGTGCGATTAAGTATATACTTAATGATCGGGCATGGAGTTGAGGCCGCGGTGTATCCAGGCGAAGTGGGCTGTTAAGAATACTATGGTAGAGCAATGATTCATCCTGGATGTAAAATTACAACTTTCCTGCCAAAGGGTTTTTGCC
>JAQBNJ010000082.1 GCA_028288645.1 Sediminibacterium sp. | reverse complement strand
GATTGCAGGCACAGATACCCGTTATGGTGAACATGGGATTAAGCGGAGTAGGTTATATGCATTCTGATGCAGGTGGATTTACAGGTGCGAATACAAGGGATCGCGAACTCTATTCAAGATGGCTGGAATTCGCCGCTTTTACACCCGTGATGCGTACACATGCCGGAACAAACGGCCGCGGTTATGCACCCGAGCCAATCTTTTGGGATGATACCACAAAGACAAGAGTAGCCGAATATATAAAGCTTCGTTACCGGCTGCTGCCCTACAATTATACCATGGCTTATCAAAATACCCTATCAGGAAGACCGTTGATGTTGCCTGTGAATTATTTTGATGGAGATAACAAACGTCTCGAAAATATCAATGATGAATACTTGTGGGGCAGTCAAATGCTGGTGGCACCGGTAATTGTAAAAGGACAGACCCGGAAGAAAGTATTATTTCCGAAAGGTGACTGGATCGGCTTCAATGATTTACAACGCTACCAGGATTCCGCCGAAGTAAATGCACCGATTGATGTTTTGCCACTCTTTGTAAAAGCGGGAAGTATTATCCCGATGCTTACCACCATTGTCAACACCGACCAATACGACGGGAAAAATATCCTGCTGAAATATTACAGCGGTAACAAAACGGAAACACGCTCTGAATGGTTTTATGATGATGGCATGGATCCGAATTCACTGGCAAAAAACCAATACAACCTGGTCGAATTTGTAACCAGCAGTACTGGTAATATGCATCGTATCGTCATCTCTGCAAAGCATACGACGAATGGCGGGAAAAACTTCCAGCTGGAGATCCCGGGAAAAAGAATAAAAACAGTAGCCTTTTCTAACAAAACAGGTTATAAAAAAACCGGTGATACCGCGGTAACATTTACCTGGGATGGCAAACCGGTGATGTTGACGGTGGAGACATTGTAAGCGGGCTGTTTTTCCCGGCTATAGCCATTCTCGCGGTTTACCACATCTTTTAGTGAGAGTCAATGACCCTTTGAGTGTCGATGCTGGGTCTCGGGTACTGGCGCTTCCAGCCCCATCGGGGCGTCCTGTTTGTAGCAAACAGTGTAAAAGTTCAGCTAGCTCCGTAGGAGCGACCTGAGAATTTTTAAGATCGGTGATTATCGTGGATTATCTGCATTGATCGCCCATTTTTACAAGGCGCTTCAGGCGGAAGAGATTCGTGGCGAACCCTCCATGCTTTACCCTGCGAAGAACAAAAATAAATCATCCAATTTTCTTTCCTTAATTGTACCTTTCTGAGTGCCGTTGTTGGTTAATACAGCGTATTTATAAGTGTTGTCAGACATTCCGCTTTTGTCACGCCCTCGCGAAAATTCATAACCATGAAACTAACTACCTCGAAAGCTTTCGTGCTCATCTTCAGCCTGGTGTTAATGACCTCGGTATCTGAAGCACAAAAACGCCTTGTCCTCATCGACCAGGACGGTTCCGGCCCTGCTAATACAAACCAGATGTCGCTGATGGTGCTGCTGCAATCACACCAGGTTGAAGTTCTTGGGATCAGCATTGTAACCGGTGACGGATGGCGGGATGAAGAAGTTCAACACACACTGCGCATGCTCGAACTCATTGGGCGAAGTAATGTCCCGGTTGTTCCCGGAGCTGTATTCCCGCTCGTGCGTACGCAGCAAGAAACACAGATTGCAACGCAAACGATCGGGAAAACGGGATGGCTTGGTGCCTGGGGCGGCCGGGCGCCGGATGTTGCACTGCCGGCAGGAGGAGTCGTTAATGATGATGTGTTGCACGGCCCCTGGGATATTCCGCCGCTTCGCGAAGGCTCGCCAAAAACACCGCCTTTGGCCGAAGACGCAGCACATTTTCTGATCCGCCAGGTACGCGCTCATCCGCACGAGGTAACGGTCTTCGCATTCGGCCCACTCACCAACATTGCGTTGGCAGTATCGATCGATCCAAAATTTGCAGAGCTCACCAAAGGCATCGTCATCATGGGCAGCAGTATGAACCCGCACACTGACGACCCTGAATTTGCAACAAGCCCGCGCCACGAATTCAATTTCTGGTTCGACCCGGAAGCTGCCCACATCACCCTTCGCGCTAACTGGCCGCGGATCGATGTAACAACCGCTGATATTTCCATCAAAGCGATGTTTACAAAAGAGATGTATGATGCCATCTCGGTTTCTCCAAACCCCGCAGCAAAATACATTGCTGCATACGCTATTGACCGGTATTATTTGTGGGATGAACTCGCCGCCTGCGCCTGGCTCGATCCGGCCATTCTCACAAAGACGATTGATGTTTACATGGATGTAGACCTGAGCCATGGCCCGAGCTATGGCCACACGCTTACCTGGTCCAAAAAACTCAGGCCGTCGATGGATGTGCCGCTTGTGCACGCACAGGTAGATCTCGATCTGCCAAAATTCAGGAAGATGTTTGTCGATCTGATGTCCGCGCGGTGACTCCGAACGCCGTTGTTGGTCGCCAGCGAGACCCAACGCTGCGTCAGTAGAATATGTCATTGAGCTTTTTCTTTCTTCGCAGTGTTTCCGCCAATACTCTGCGCTTTATGCATCAGCCTGTTATTCGAGAAGAAAACGCTGCGAAGAATAAGAAGGGGATTCATTAAGATGATAGTGCAACTTTCAGTTCGATTTTTAGAGTTGGTGTTTAACCTAAACACTATATCTGAAAAAACTTTCAAAATAGAATTGAAGAAAGGTGAATATCCAAATTGAAAGGCTTGCAATAAAAATCCCTTTTATATTTTTCTGACTCAAGAAGCGAACGAGGAGGACAAGTAAGCCTAAGTGTATTATAATGATGATTGTATCCTCAAATAATATTTGATTGTATGACAAGGTTAGCATCTGAAATGCAAGTGCATTGTTGTCGAAGAAATCTGTAATAGAAACATAAAGTATCCGAAGGGTTACTAATACAGATAATGCTGCAAAAACGTAAGCACTTATTTTCTTAATGTTTTGCAATTTCATAAGCCTTTAACTTTATAGCATGTTACATCTTAAACTTACAGAGAAAATTATGGATAGTGCAACTTTCAGTGCAAGGTTCCGATTCAGTGCACAAAAAAAGCAATTACATCTTGTGTAATTGCTTTTTTCTAATCGTGCCCAGAACAGATGAGTTCCCCACTGTATTTGCAAATGTCGATAATTTTATAGCTACTGCGAGAAGTAATAAATTATCTACTACTATTGGAATTCAGGATTTTAGCATGTTGCGAAGAGATTATGGTAAAGAACAGGCAGATGTCATTATGAACGTCTGTGGTAATATTATATCCGGGCAGGTGATCGGCGAAACCGCTAAACAATTGTCCGACCACATAGGAAAGATCATGCAGGACAGGGAATCGGTTTCGATCAATGCCAGTGATACATCGGTCAGTTTATCCAAACAACTCGAAGCTGCGATCCCGCCCGCGAAAATTGCGAACCTGAGTTCCGGTGAATTTGTTGGGGCAGTAGCCGATGATCCCACTGCAAAGATCAAACTGAAAGTTTTCCATGCCGCTATCATAAATGACCACAAAGCTCTGGCGCAAGAAGAAAAGAATTTTAAGCCCATACCGGAAGTAAGAACCATCACGCAAGAAGAAGTAATGGATAATTTTTATGCGATCAGGAAAGATATCAAGCAGCTTGTTGAACAAGAAATGGAAAAGATACTACAACACAGTCCTAAGCCAAATACCCCCCAGCCCCCTAAAGGGGGAGCTAATATAAAACCCAAAAGCTTTTAACCATCAACTTCAATTCCCCCTTTAGAGCCTGTCCCGCGGAATTGCGGGAGGGTTAGGGGGTTTTAGTTTTATTGATCTTGATGGAATCAGCGGTCGCGCCTGATGGGTCCGTGTTATTGGTGGTTGTATGTTTTGAACCTGAACAGGAACAGAACAGGCACATCCAAAGAACACCGATTGTAATGATTGCTTTCATTTATGGGGATTTAACGGGTTTGTATAAAATCTAATAAAAAATCCGTTCCACTTGTATCTCACTTGGAAAGATCGCTTTTCCCCAACCACATCTTTACAAAGCAATCTTGCAGATATATTTAGTACACAACAATCAGTAACCATGTTAATAGAAAAAAATTACGACTACCTCGTTAATGCTTTCGATAAATTAGGCTTTGGCGGCGTTTTTGAACAACCCATGAAAGCAGCGATGCTGCTGGGTAAACCCGAATTTGAGATAGGCGCTACCCTTGATTTTGGTAAATCAGAAAAGATGGGTTTTGATTTTAAGCTCAATACCGTTGATGCCGGCGATTATTATTTCATGAATAATGTTAAGACGGTTCTATCGAGAGAAAATAAACCAGATATTGTACATGATTTTTTTCTCTACAAGCAGCAGGGTTATGATATCATGCAGATGAAAAACATGCTGGAGGGAAGAAGTGTGTGTACTGAGTTCAGAAAGGATGGGCGTGAAGTAGAACTATGGCGGAGGATCGATTTTACAGCACAGGATGAGCGGGGGAATAACCTGGTACGGTCAACCTATGCAAAAGATGCCCGCTTTAATTTAAACATTGAATTAGGCAAACTGCCAATGGTCAATATGACTGCTGCAGATAAGGAAGCGATATTAACTGGGTTGAAGAATGGTGACCGTGTGGCAGTTACTTTAAAGAACGGTTCTAACTGGGAAAGCAGTTTCCTGGAAGCGATGCCCCATTTAGGAGGAATTGGAATTCTCAATGCCAAAGGAGAAAAGGTTGGCATGTCGAACAGCCAGTTACGGATCATCGCAAAACATGTTGGTGAGAAGCCTGAACTTAACGGAACAACGCATCAGTTAAATGACACTACAAATAAATTAGTGGAAGCTGGTCAGAATAACACGCAGGGTAAAGAAAAAGATCAAACAAAGCAACAAAGCCGAAAAGTTTCATAGTCAGCCAATGGTCCCGCTTAAACAGCGGGATTCCCCCCACGGTGTCCTGCTGAAAAGCGGGACACTTGTTTTTGTGAATAAAAATCAGGCTTACAGAAGCAACTTTTTTGAACACTTTGTAATCTTACCAATATGGACGATAAGTACCTGGTCTTACAAAAACTATCCGAACTGGTGCAGGATACACCACAACCCACCCAATACCAATGCATCCCAAGACAGATGATTCTATTGATGCCGCTATTTGATTGGGCAACTATTTACGAACATCTTTCTTCTTTAGAAGAAGAGGGGTTAGTTGTTTTATCGAAAGCGGATAATATCCAGTTTTCCATTACGCAAGCAGGTATGGATAAAGCGGGATCACTTGAAAGGCAACAACCAAAATCTGTCAGGATCTAATATTATTCTGTATGACTGATTTATGTATGTAGAAGCACGATTTTTTTACGGGTACCTGATCTGAACTGGCAAACGAGATGACAAAGATCAGAAAGCAATATAAAAAATATGATTTTCCAGTTGATGGTATCAGACGATACCTGGAGCCTGGCCCGATAGTGCTTGTGAGCAGCAACTATGTTCAAATTGTTCCCGACTATTTATTTCCAGTATTACATACAACGTTTTTAATGGCGATGGAATAGCCTGAGATAATTTCTAAATTCTTCTATGTCGGTAACATTTTTTTCAAAAACCGCATGATAGATGGTCATACTGTTGTAAGTCTTCCGATATCCAGGGTCTTTCCAGCATTGGGATTTTATGCGTAAAATCTGTAAAATATTCAGCGGGGTAAGTTTTTGTTTTATAACGGCGCAGTATTGTGTCAGTCTTTTACATTCGGTGTTATCTACTGCCCAAAGGTCAATCTTCCAGGCACCATTTCTTTCATCGCCCAAGTATATACCCCAGTACAACCCAAGGGGAAGATCCATGGTCCTGGCGACTACCTCATTTCGATAACTCATTTTTATCGGGTTAAATGCTGCCGATATTTTACCACCAAGCCCAAAAAAATCAATTTCTGATAGATTTTCTACTTCCAGGTAAATATCCAGATCCCGCCAGGTCATCAAATTAAGCTGGTAGCTTCCTGAGATATGGGGTGTGCCATAAGAGCACAAAATGTCCAGTAAGCCCTTCTTGCCGAGTATCTCGTCAGCTTCCTCGCGGATTACAGAATTTAAAAGAAGTAGCGGGTTATTGTATGGCATAATATGTTACACAATTTACCGATGTTCATCGAAAGCTAAAATGAATAAGCTGGTCATTCTTATTGTTTGAGCGGCCGGTTCGTTAACTGAGATTTATTGGCCAATGAGATCATCATTTGTTATTCCTTTTTTCTTTGATACACTTTCTTTCAGCTTACCGAAATTGTAGGTTACCCCCAAATAAATAACCCTGTAAGGATATGTATTGTTATTTAAAGTATGGAATGTAGTATTGATGGTGGAAGTGTTCATTGTAAAATATTCCTTGAGAAAATTATTAAAGTTCATGGTTGCGAATAATTTATCCTGAAAAAATTTACATCCCAAATTCGTCTGGTAAAAAAACTGCGAGCCGGGACTGTTCACCAGGCTATAAGGAGCGTGCTGAAAACCACCACTGCCGCTAACTGTAAATTTACCGACGACCCTGTAATTGAAATAACCGGATAAATTTCCGCTGACGCCGCCTCGTTGTTGAGCGGTCAATAGTTGATTTTGGATCGTGTTATACCTTATCACGCCGTTAAGGCCCATATTGATTTTTTTGCCGATAGTAGCATTCATATTTGCCGTGATGGCATATTGCCATTCTTTCCCGGCGTTTGCACTTGTCGTACTGATAATTCCACTTGGGTTATCTAACCGTGAATATTGTACGATCATATCGCCGGTATAGCTCGCGCTACATGCGATCGCGGCAAAAAAATCAGTTTTTACATACCGGGCCTGTAACGATACCATATGAATGGTTTGAGGCCCCAAGTCAGGGTTCCCGAATGAAATATTCAGGGAATCATTGTTGTTTACAAAAGGGTTAAGATTGGTAATATATGGTCTCTGCAGGCGCAGGTTGTAAGACAAAACCCATGAGTAATACTGGCTGATCTTCCTGCTTAATTGCACATTTGGTACCAGGTTGGTATAATGCTGCATCACTTTGGTTTTCGAGGTTTCAAAATCACCGTGTATTTCAGTATGCTCGGCACGAAGTCCCAAACGAAGAGCATAAGCGTTGATCGTTTTGTTTATTGAAGCATACGCGCTATAAACTTCCTGGTGATAATTGAACTTATCTGAATTTGCAGGATTGGCAATATAGGCATCCGCGGCATTATATTTTGCAAGGCTTATAAAATCTGAAGACGCGCTTCGCAGGATGGTTTTTATACCTGTTTCCAAACGGGTGGTTTTGTTTACAGGTTGGGTAAGGTCCACCTGAAAAGTATATTCGCTGTTAGATGCTTCGCTTTTGTTTGAAATAAAACGGTTCTGTGCCGGGTTGTGCTGTTCACTGTTTGTGTAGCCATTATTATGGCTGAACTGGCTGTTGAACCGCATGCTGAATTCTTTGTCGGCAATACCTGGGTACTTGTGCATGAAATCCACACCCATGCCTGAGGAAGGATTTACGAAGCGGTTGTCCTGGAGAAAAGCTGCTGAAGAGGAAGGCAGGGCCTGGTAATCTGTCAATATCGATTGTTCAATACCTGAATGGGAGCGGGTTCTGCCGAGATTGCCATATAAAGTGACCACACGAAAACTGTCTATATCATAACTTAACTCAAGATTGCCAAAGCCCCCATAGTTGTTGCTCTTACGCTGACCGGCCAGGCTTCGTTTTGTAAATGCTGCAGGAACAAGTGCAGTAGTAACACTGGTACTGCTGCCAGGTATATCATTGTAAGATCCGCTTTGGCCATAATATGAAGTGATTCCCAGCCTGCCTGTTTTCACATTCAATGATACACTCTGGCTGAAATTGCTTAATGTACTGTAATAATTACTTAAGTATCCATTGTACCCGACTAATTTTTTCCTTGTGACAATATTAATGACACCGCCTATACCTTCCGCATCATACTTAGCTGAAGGAGAGGTTATCACTTCGATCTTTGTAATGAGTGCGCCAGGGAAACTTTTTAATGCATCTTTCAGGTTCTGCGCGAACATGGCTGTCTCCCTGCCGTTGAGCAGTATCTTAAAATTGTTCTGGCCATTCAGCTGTACGTTACCATCGCCATCAACGGTTACCATCGGCGTCTTCCTGAGCAGGTCAGATGCAGATCCGGATTTGGCGACAGGATCCAGTTCGGCGTTGTAAATGATCTTATCATCACTTTGTTCCACAAGGTTTTTCCTCGACGTGACTGTAACCTCCTGTAATGTTTTTACCATAGGACCCAGTGCGATACTTCCGATATTATTGTCTCCCTGAATAACATGCACCCGGATCTTTATTTCGAGAAAGCCCGTGTGGCTGGCTGTGAGATCGTAATAACCTGTATCAATCAGCAGGCGAAAGCTCCCATTTTTATCGGTATAGGTGCGCTTTACCGGATCGCCTGTTAATTGCATGGGTGCATAAACACTGATAGTTGCGTAAGACAGTGCTTTTTGTAAAGTATCTGTGACAATTCCAGTCAGGTTTGCCTGTTTGGCTTGCGCAAAGGAAGTGGCTGTGGCCAACTGCAAAAATACCATGCTTAAAATTTTTAATGTACGCATCGGTCCGGAATTTGAGTTATTGCATTAGTTCATCGCGCAAGAATTCCGCAGTTTTCACGGATGTTAGTTCGCTTAAGAGTGTAAGGAATTCTTCAGTGGTCCGTATTTTCTGCACGGAGACCGCACGCATGATGTCAAGCAATTTTTCCTCACCAATCAGCAGGCGTAATTTTTCAAGTATCAACGGACCCTTGTTGTACAATGCAACCTGTGACGGCACGGTTTTATTCTTTGCACCATTGCGTAGAATGGCAGGTATCGTCCGGCCGTCCCTGATCAACCTGTTGAGCCGCTCATGTTTATCCCTGATTATTTCCTGGAAAACGGAGTCGCCTTTAAAATGGCGGACGGCCAGCATCGCGCTGTATTCAGCAAAGCTCTCTGTGAGCCAGGCGTTTTCTTTCGGTTCACCATAGATAAACCAGAAATGCGCCAATTCATGCGCAATATAAACTGTGGTCGAAGCAAGGTTTTTGCCCTCGGGTAAAACGAAATAGCCTTTTCTTGAATAACCAAAAGCATTGGGGTCGTTAAATATTGGCCGGAAGACAGCGGTTACGCTGCTGGCGGTCATACCAAAAATTTTCCTGTAATATGAAAGATAATCTGCTGTTGTGTTAGCGATGGAATCTTTGAGCGGCATATTGTTAGCGTTGCCAACGATCTTTACATCATTACCTGCTGCTGAAAAAACTTTTGCGTTTTCCAGGAGAAACAGGTTTATATCGAAATCCGGGTATTTTGATCTGACTGTGAAGGTATTGCGCCCGGTTGCTTCAACGTCGCCGTTGCTGAAAACCTGTAGAGTGGGCCTGTCAGTTTGCAGGTTCAGATCATACAAGAATTTCCATTCATTCATGTCAGTATGTACCGGGTACCAAAACCAATCCAGGCCCAGCTCAATAAAACCATATCGGTCAAGCAAGGTTTGATCAAGAGGAATTGAATAAGAAAAAAAGATATCCGGGTCATTACTTCCAGCTGTTTTTTTATCAAAATATAAAACAACTGTTTGTTCCGGCCTTGTGCCGGTATCAATGCGGTAACTATCCATGCCTTTTGCCGTTATACTATTGATTGTTGATTTTGATGACAGATAAAATACAAGCGAGTCCGGGCTAGTGCCGGTATTGAGAATCGTATAATGTAGGGCAATATCTATCCGGCTTGATTTTGTATTGATACTGACACCTGCTCTGATCTTTGCATGAATGGTATCGGCGAAACTGAAGAAGCAGACCAGCAGGCATGGGATCGCTAGTAGTTTTTTCATTTTGTTTGGTTTGTACGCAAATTCTGAAACAGAGCCGTTATATTGTTTTGTTTTCTACCAACCCGTTTTTTTGTACGACGAAACGCCCAGGCCCTTACCGGCTTGCAAAACCGTTGGTCGCATTAATTTGCCGGTTCGTAGATAATAGTCAGCCTTTTATTGACCAATTAATAGTTTTACTCCTGATATGAAGAGAAAGCAACTCATCTGGCTGCATACCTGTTATTGGCTGTATATTTTTGTCGTTTTTGAGATCATGAATAAATTTGCCTACCAGGGTAAACTGGCCGATCTCTCCCGT
>JAQBNJ010000485.1 GCA_028288645.1 Sediminibacterium sp. | reverse complement strand
CAACGATCGATTATGGTTTTGTGGGCGATATTGATTCAGTGAACACCGGATTATTAAAAACATTGCTTGACCAGGATCTCGCAGTTGTAGCGGCTCCGATCACGCATGATGCAAAAGGTAATTTACTGAACACAAATGCAGATACCATCGCACAGGAATTGGCTACCGCACTTGGTAAAACATACCATACACAATTGATCTATTCTTTTGAAAAGAACGGTGTTCTGTTGAATGTGGAGGATGAGAATTCGGTGATACCGCAGATCAATGCTTCGTACTACGCTGCATTAAAGGAGAAGCAGTTGATCTTTGCAGGAATGATACCTAAACTGGATAACGCGTTTACCGCGTTACAAAAAGGCGTGCACAAAGTGATCATCGGCAAAGCCGAAGAACTGCACCAGTTAATAGAAGGAAGATCAGGCACAACGATCAGCAATGAATGAACAACTTGACATATTAACCACAAAAGCGCTGGATCTTTTAAAACAATTGATCGCATCGCCATCGTTCAGTAAAGAAGAAGACCAGACTGCTGTTATTATTGAAACGTTCTTTACATCAAATAATATTGCAGCAAAACGGTTCCTGAATAATGTGTGGGCCACTAATAAATATTTTGATGAGCGCAAACCATCACTGTTGCTCAATTCACACCATGATACGGTAAAACCCAACAAAGCCTATACACTCGATCCTTTTTTACCTATTGAAAAAGAAGGCAAATTATTTGGCTTGGGCAGTAATGATGCCGGTGGATCATTGGTATCGCTGCTGGCTGTATTCCTGCATTTTTATGAGCAAAAAGATCTGAAATACAATCTTGTTTTTGCTGCTACTGCAGAAGAAGAGATCTCAGGAAAGAATGGCATCGAAATATTATTGGCAGAATTACCAAAGATAGAATGCGGCATTGTTGGCGAGCCAACCTTAATGCAAATGGCCATCGCAGAAAGAGGATTGCTTGTGCTTGATGTTGTTGCCACAGGCAAAGCGGGCCATGCGGCGCGTGAAGAAGGAGAGAATGCATTGTATAAAGCCATAGATGATATTGAATGGTTCAGGAATTTTGAGTTTGAAAAGGGCTCTCCCCTGCTCGGTAAAGTAAAAATGACGGTAACTGTAATTGACACAGAGAACAAAGCGCATAATGTGGTTCCTTCTCAATGCCGTTTTGTTGTAGATGTAAGGGTGAATGAATTGTATACTTTCGAAGAGATCGTATCAACCATCCAGGCAAATGTAAAAAGCGAAGTAATACCGAGAAGCCTCCGCATGCGTTCCACTTCCATTGCCATGGAACATCCATTGATCAAGGCTGGACTTGCCCTGGATAGAACTTATTATGGCTCACCTACCACAAGCGATAAGGCTTTAATGCCTTTTCAAACGTTGAAGATGGGTCCCGGCGATAGTGCACGCAGCCACACAGCCGATGAGTATATTTACATTGACGAAATAAACAAAGGCATTGCGCTGTATATTCAACTCTTAAAGCAAGTATTATGAAACTGTGGAGCAAAGACAATACAGACACTTCAAAACAGGTAGAGAAATTTACTGTTGGCAAAGACAAGGAGTTTGATCTTCTTCTCGCACCCTTTGATGTGCTTGGTTCGATGGCCCATGCAAAAATGCTTGCCAGTGTTGGCCTGCTTACAAATGATGAAGCAGCAAGCATCGTTGACGAGTTAAAAAACATCCATCAACTCACTCAGAGCTCAGAACTCACTATTGAAGATAGTGTGGAAGATATTCATTCGCAGGTTGAGTTATTGCTCACGCAAAAACTTGGCGATACCGGTAAAAAGATCCACTCGGCCCGTAGCCGTAATGACCAGGTATTGGTTGACGTAAAACTTTTTTTAAGAAATGAAATCGAAACACTGGTAAGAGAAGTCCAGCCATTCTTTCATCTGTTGCTTGAACAAAGCGAAAAATACAAACAGCATTTATTTCCAGGCTATACGCACCTCCAATTGGCGATGCCTTCTTCCTTTGGATTGTGGTTCGGCGCTTATGCAGAAAGTTTGGTAGATGATATGATCACTTTGAAAGCGGCGTATGAAGTAGTAAATAAGAACCCGCTTGGATCAGCTGCAGGATATGGCTCTTCATTTCCCATCAATCGAACTCTAACAACACAATTACTCGGTTTTGCCGACTTGAATTATAATGTGGTGTATGCACAAATGGGCCGCGGTAAAGCAGAACGCATTACAGCGATGGCGCTTGCGAACCTGGCAGATACCTTGTCGCGGTTAAGTATGGATGCCTGTTTATACCTGAACCAGAATTTTGATTTTGTAAGTTTTCCTTCAGAATTAACAACCGGCTCCAGCATTATGCCGCATAAAAAGAACCCCGACGTGTTTGAATTGATCCGTTCGCATTGCAACCGGCTGAAGGCTTTGCCGAACGAGATCATGCTGATGACAAGTAATCTTCCATCCGGTTATCACCGCGATCTGCAGTTATTGAAAGAGCATCTTTTTCCTGCCTTTCAAACATTAAAAGACTGCCTGTCTATGGCGAGCCTGATGTTGTCGAACATCAGTATCAAAGAAAATATACTGCTGGATGAAAAATACAAATACCTGTTCAGCGTAGAAGAAGTGAACAAACTGGTTTTACAGGGCGTTCCGTTCCGCGATGCATACAAACAGGTGGGAATGGCTATCGAAGAAGGAAAATTCAATCATACTACTGATGTGAACCATACCCACGAAGGCAGCATCGGTAATTTATGTAACGATAAGATCCAGGGCATGATGCAGCAAACCCTTGACCAGTTTGGGTTTGAGAAGGTGCATGCTGCTATTGATCAATTGCTAAAAAAATAAAAATCTTTTCCCTTGTGGAATACGGAAGCAGGAAATACTGTTTCTTTGAAACATACAAATCAAAAAAATGAAGAAATCGATCTTAGTTATGGCACTTGGCCTGGTAACCATTGGCAGTTTTGCGCAGACAAAAAAGCCCGCCACTGTTGCTACTAAACCCGCAACCAAGCCAGCGGCAAAGCCTGCGACAGCCAGTCCTTTTAAAAATGAAATTGATAGTGTGAGCTATTCTATCGGCCTTTTGGTTGCGCAGAATTTAAAAGCGCAGGGAATAGAGAATGTAAACCTCGCACTCTTTCAAAGAGCATTATCTGATGCGACGCTGAATAAAAAACCATTACTGACAGACGATGCTGTTAAGCAATGCGTGATGAACTTTCAGCAAAAAGTAAATTCTGTAAAGAATGCTGCCGCTGAAAAGGAAAATGCGGCCATTGTTGCCGGTAACAAACAGGCAGGACAGGCTTTTTTAGCCGCAAATGGTAAACGCCCTGGTGTGATCACGCTACCTGATGGGCTACAGTACGAAGTAATGAAAGCGAGTACGGACAACACAAGGCCTACACTTACCACTAAAGTAAAAGTTCATTACCACGGAACATTACTCAACGGTACTGTTTTCGACAGTTCAGTAGACAGGGGAGAACCCATTGTATATCCCGTAAACGGATTTGTAAGAGGCTGGCAGGAAATCCTGCAACTCATGCCCGTAGGAAGCAAATGGAAAGTATATGTTCCTTCGGACCTTGGCTATGGCGACAGCGGCTCAGGAAAAATTGCTCCGGGTTCTACGCTGATATTTGAGCTGGAATTGCTGGGAATAGAACCTTAATTGATTTTGGAATTTTGGAATTGGGAAATTTTGGAATTGCAGTGCGCTCCGCCTGTAAACAAATTTCCCAATTTCCCAATTTTCCAATTCCAAAATTCCAAAATGCTTTAACCTTCATTAACCTTTCACTAAAGTTGTTTAACCGCTTTTACTGATACGGACCGCTACTTTTGGGATACTAAAACCAAAATGGCTATGTACCGCATCATTACCCTGCTTACGATCATCTTAGTTCCTTTTTTATTACAGGCACAAAAAACACCGGCTGTTGTGAAAGGTGTTGTATATGATACCGCTTCCAAACGTGGGCTGGCTTATGCCACTATTTCTGTCGTAAATGCGAAGGATTCAACCCTCGTAACATTTACAAGAGCCGATTCAACCGGAAAATTCAAATTAGCATCTCTTGAAAAAGGAAAATACCTGCTTTCCTCTTCTTATGTAGGATTTATACCTGTATGGAGAACCGTGGAGATCAGCAAAGATGGCGAAGAGATCAACCTGGGCAACCTCGACATGACCGATGTTTTAAACTCGGGAAATGTTACCGTTACTGCGCGACGTCCGCCGGTTACTATCAACAACGATACAGTTGAGTTCAATACCGAAAACTTTAAGACCCAACCCAATGCAGTAGTGGAGGATATGCTTAAAAAATTGCCGGGTGTTACCGTTGATAATGATGGTACCGTGCGTGTGAACGGGCAAAGAGTAAATCGCGTATTAGTGAATGGAAAAGAATTTTTTACGGGCGATCCAAAGATGGCTACTAAAAATCTTGATGCCGATGCGGTTGATAAAGTACAGGTATTTGATAAAAAAAGTGACCGTGCAGAATTTACGGGTGTAGATGACGGGCAAAGTGAAAAGACGATCAACCTGAAACTGAAGAAAGACAGGAACAATGCGTTATTTGGAAAAGTTTCCGCAGCAGCAGGAACGAATGAACGATATGATGCGCAGACCAATATCAACAGGTTCAATGGCGACCGGCAGATGTCTTTTATCGGCATGGGAAATAATACGAATAAACAGGGCTTCTCTATTTCTGATGTATTGAATTTCAGCGGTGAGTTATCAAGAGGTATGCGCAGCGGCGGCGGTGGTATATCCATCCAGATGGGTGGCGGCGGTGATAACAATGGATTGCCTGTTACCGGTGCCGGGCAAAACGCCCAGGGTGTTGCTACTACTTACGCCGGTGGCATCAATTACAACGATACCTGGAACAACCGAAAAACAGATTTCAACATGAGTGGTATGGGAAGCAATATCGATCTGCTAACAGATCGTGTTACCAACCAGCACTATATTATTCCGGGCAATGAATATGATTATATTTCAAATAGCAGCACCGCCCGCAACAGCAAACAGCAGAGGGTGAACATGATGATCGACAGCAGGATGGATAGCTTTAATTCGTTCAAATTCACGCCATCATTTACTACACAACAGGTAGATACAAGAAGTACCAGCAGTTATACATCTACCAAGACCAACGGTACCAAACTGAACGACGGAACGACGGATAACAGCAGCCATTCCGATGCATTCAATTTTGGCGGCAATGCATTGTTTAGAAAACGCTTCCAGAAAAAAGGAAGAACCATTTCAAGTAACCTTAGTCTTGCCTATAACGATAGCAAACAGGATGGTAGCTTATATACACGTAATACTTTCTATGCAGCAGGCCTTCCATTGCCGGACTCTATTGTCAATCAAAAGAACAGGCGTGAAGCGGTTACGCGGAGTTTTGGCGCAAACGTGGTCTATACTGAACCCATCGGCAAAAAATCTTTGCTTGAGTTCAGTGCGTATTATAATACCAATGTGGGCGACAGCAAACGTATTACATACGATTATGCCGCTGCTTCGGGTAAGTACGACAAAATGAATACTACCCAGAGCAACGATTTTAAAAGTGAGTACACTTACACAGGAGGAAGCCTGAGTTTCCGCTCTAACCTGAAGAAAATGAATTTAACGGTGGGTAGTTCAATACAGGAAGCCAAATTGTACAGTTCGAACAATACAAACGGTAACGTGATCAAACAAAATTTTACCGATCTGTTGCCCAATGCAAGCATACAGTACCGTCTTAACAGCAGCCGCACAGTGAGTGTTAATTACAGCACGTCTACCACGGCACCAAGTACCACGCAGCTACAGCCGGTTGTTGATGTAAGTAACCCGTTGAATACCTATACAGGTAATCCCAACCTGAAACGCAGCTACGCACAATCACTGAGCCTGAATTATTTTTCAACGAATATCTATACACAACGAAATTTCTTCGCTTTCCTCTCTGCGTCTAAAACCGATAACGCGATCGTGAACACAGATGTGTTCAATCCGTTAAACGGTTCACGTGTGAGTTCGCCGATCAATGTGAATGGCAACTGGGTGTTGTTTGGAAGTTTGAATGCAGGGTTTCCTATAAAGAAATTAAAATCAAGGGTTGACCTCGGCCTCGGTAGCAATCTCCTGCACAATATCAGTTTCGTAAACGGCAACAGGAACGAAATAGATAATTTCAGCATCAGCCCGAACCTGAGTTATAATTTCTCTCTCGAGAACAAAATAGATATCAGTGCAAACGGCAGGCTCAATATCAGCAAAGCAAAATATTCTTATCAGTCGCAGTTGAACAGTAATTACCTGCAGCAGGTGTACGGACTTGATATGACGAACTATTTACCATGGGGTTTGGTTGTAAATAATAATTTCAACTACACCATCAACTCCGGCCGTGCAGATGGTTTTAATACCACTGTTGGTTACTGGAACGCATCAGTTGCTAAAAGCTTCCTAAAGAACAAACGTGCGGAAGTAAAACTCAGCGCCTTTGATCTGCTCAACCAGAACCAGGGTATCAGCCGTAGCGCAAACCAGAACTATTTAGAAGACAGCCGTTACAATGTATTACAGCAGTACTTCCAGTTAGGCTTCACTTTTAGTCTGAACAAAGCAGGCAATACCGGTACGGGGCCGAGGTTTGTTACACGAATGATCGGCGGATAGTATAGTTGGCTTCAATTGTTTTCTCATAGGCGTTTAGTAATGATCCCGCTTCGTAAGGAGCGGGATTTTTTTGGTCCCGTTAGTTTGACCGGGTAAATGATAATATCGCTAGTAGAATAAGCGATCCTGCAATAAGAAAATATGGAAGGGGTATTGGCTATGCAAACGTTATCTGGAAAGGCATGTATTGAGATAGAATAAGCGAAAAGCAGATGAGTGGAATTAGTGTCTAAAGAATTGTTTCTCTCTTTGGATTGTTAAACTAATCGATTTGTATACTATAAATATTTCAGCTGCAGGCAATGTTAAATAAGCCTTTGCTATTTAGGTAACGAAGATTTTCTTCATCGTCAATGTTATTGAGTATTTTATCTAATTGCTCAGTTGGGGTTTTGCGCAATATTTCATTAGCAGCGGCTAATTTTTTAGGAGCCAGAGTTTGACCTGTTAATTTGTTGAGTTTTTTACTAACAGTAAGTGTAATTATTTGATCAGAGAAAGGACCCTTTTCTTTTATTACCTTCTTCATAAACTAAAAACGCATTTGTTATTTAGGTTCCGAAGTTTTTTCTTCGGCATCAATACTATTGCGCAATTTATCTATTTTCTCAATAGGAATTTTGCGCAATATTTCATTAGCGATTGCCAATTTTTTAGCAGCGACGATTTTATTATCCAACTTATTGAGTTCTTCACTAATAGTGAGTGTAATTATTTGGTCAGAGAAAGGACTCTTTTCTTTTATCACCTTTTTCATACATTAAAGCTATGAAATTTCCTTTTTATTAAAAAGGAAGTTGCTTCATCATGGGCAGGTAGATGGGTATTATTCGGAACAATGAAATATTTTAGCGTTTGCAACTAACGAGCCTACCGGCGCAATTTGTTTATTTTCTCAATGGGAATTTTGCTCAATATATCATTAGCGGCAGCCAATTGTTTCGGGAAAAGTACTTTCCCTTTTAACTTGTTAAGCTCTTCACTAATAGTAAAAGTAATCTCTGTATCAGAGAAAAAACTCTTGCTTTTTATTACCTTTTTCATACACTAAAATTACACAATTTTTCTTTTTATTAAAAAGGAATTCACGTTAGTATTTTTTTGAAATGGCATAATGTCATCTCGAACCGAAATAAATATATCAAAAACCCCTGACAGGTCTTCCAGGTGTGCAGTAATAGCCATGCGGTAAAGGCGGGTTCTTGCAGGACTGTTGCCAGTAAAAAAGATAAAACGGTCTGGATATTTTTCAGTGTATTTAAGAACCACATCAACTACCGTTGCCAGAATCTTATTTCTATCTCCGTTATTGCTTATACAATTATCATCTATCTCTCCGTCAATGCCGATATCACCAAAAGCCAAATTAAACACACCATTTAATCCTGTAGACGTAAATTCTATTCTTTTTAAAATAATACCACGCCTTCCAATACTTGAAAACTCAAACATGCTAAAATCGTAGTTGGCCTTAAGGTCCTCATAAACTTCTTCTCGCATTACAGGTATTATTTGCGGCGTTAAAAATAAATGGATAGCATATTCCGTAGATTAGGTATTTCCCGCAATTATTCACTTTTATTCTCGGCGTTATTAACAGTATTTACCGCATAAAAAAAGCCCATCCAAACCGGATGGGCTCCA
>JAQBNJ010000479.1 GCA_028288645.1 Sediminibacterium sp. | reverse complement strand
GATCCCGATGCCATCGCTCAAAATAAAACAACAGAAGAATTCAGGAATTACGAGGAACCGGCGAGAGATACGGTAAAGGAATTTTATCGCCTCAACCATAAGTTCCAGTCTTATGATTTTGTGATGCAGAAGAAAGCAGATTTTCTCCGTTTCGATAAAAAAGAAATGCCGATCTGGAACGCATTTACTTTCCTGAATGAACTGGTGGATGATTCAGATCCTGATACCGATCTCGACCAGATGCAGCATCTCTTGCAGACTTCGGAAGCTATCCGCAATGATGGCCATCCAGACTGGATGGTACTGGTAGGATTGATCCATGACATGGGAAAAGTATTGTGCCTTTTCGGTGAACCACAATGGGCAGTAGTGGGAGATACCTTCCCGGTAGGTTGTGCTTTCTCTGATAAGATCGTTTATCCTGAATTTTTTACAACCAATCCTGATATTGATGATAAAGTGTACAGCACCAAATACGGCGTGTATGAACCCAACTGCGGTTTAAAAAATGTACACCTTTCCTGGGGGCATGATGAATATGTGTACCACATGATGAAGGACCATATTCCGGAAGAGGGTTTGTATATGTTGCGCTATCACTCTTTTTATTCGCAGCACCGTGAGCATGCATACGATCATTTAATGGATGAACATGATCATGCAATGTTCAAATGGGTCGGATTGTTCAATCCATACGATCTTTATTCAAAAAACCCGAATCAAAAAAGCTGGGAAGAATTAAAACCGTATTACCAGGAACTCGTGGCGAAATATTTACCCGCGACACTTAAATTTTGATCCGGCCTTTTGAGAAGTATCTTAATAGTAAAGTAACATTCGATCAATCTTATTGAAATATTGCGATGATACTTTTGCACGAAATGGAAAAATCATTTTTATAAAATACGCAACGATTGACACATTATAATGGTCTATGTTGCAATGTTTCTGTTCTATTTGTAACCAAAACAAAACTATTTCAAATGAGTAAAGTCATTTTTTTAAAGCATCCCCTGAAATTAATTTTCACAGTTATGCTGGGCTGCATTTGTTTATTCCCCCCCGGGAATGCCTTTGCTGTTGAGAATCGAACGGCCATGCCTGATCAAACGGTGAGCGGAACGGTAACAGATGGCGGCAAACCTTTGCCAGGCGCTACCGTAAGCATCAAAGGAGGCACCCGCAACACAGTTACAGATGCAAGAGGTTCTTTCACCATATCAGTACCGGGCAGCAACAGTGTACTGGTGGTGAGTTATGTAGGTTTTGAAACGCAGGAGATCACTGTTGGTACGCGTACGAATCTTTCGATCACATTACAATCCAGTTCAACTGAACTGAACCAGGTGGTTGTGGTAGGCTATGGTACACAACGTAAAAAAGATGTAACGGGTGCGGTTAAGACTGTAAAGAGTGAAGCCTTTAACAAAGGTATTATCAACTCTCCTCAACAACTTTTACAGGGTAAAGTATCTGGTGTGAATGTAACTTCCGTAAGTGGTGAACCTGGCGCTATACAGGGTATCACTATCCGTGGACCGGGAGGTGTAAGAACAGGAAACACTCCATTGTTTGTAGTAGATGGGTTGCCTTTGGATAATGCCGCTACAAGCGGTGTTGGCGATCCTTTGAATTTTCTTAACTCGGCAGATATTGAATCGATAGATGTGTTGAAAGATGCATCCGGTACAGCCATCTACGGATCGCGTGGTGCGAATGGTGTAATCTTCATCACTACTAAAAAAGGTAAGGCAGGTGTTGCTGCGATTAACTTTGCATCAACCGTTGGTTTTTCATCGCTGGCAAGAAAACTGCCGGTATTAACTGCGGATGAGTTCAAAACAGAAGTTCCGAAATTAGGCGGTACACTGGATAATGGTGGAACAAGTACAGACTGGCAGAGTCTTATCACACGTAATGCTCTCTCTCAAAACTATAACCTGAGCATGAGCGGCGGCGCTGAAAAACTTACTTACTATGCATCTTTTGGAATGCAAAAACAGGAAGGTATTATCAAAGCCAATTCGCTTGACAGATATACAGGTAGGATCAATGTAACACAAAAACTCTGGGATGATAAGCTGATCATAGATGCGAATCTTAGCTATGGCGCAACCAACAACAAACGCCCGCCTATCACAGGTATGATCGGTGATGCCATCACCAATAACCCCACGTATGCTGCAACAGATGCAGCCGGTAAATACATTCCTTATACCGCATTCAACAATCCTTTGCTGAATATCGAACTTGATAAAGAGATCACCACTGTGAACCGTTTATTGGGAAGTATCACAACTACCTTACGACTTGCGAAAGGATTGAGTTATAAATTAAATTTCGGTATTGATAACTCAACTTCCACGCGTGATGTAGAAGCATTGCCGGCTGCGGTGCCTGTGCGTATCGGAAGGCTGGACACTTATAATGGCGTTAACCGGAATACGCTGGTAGAAAACTACCTTACCTATAACTGGGCAAAAAACAAACATAATTTTTCTGCATTGG
>JAQBNJ010000442.1 GCA_028288645.1 Sediminibacterium sp. | reverse complement strand
CAGTTTCAGTTCTACACTACAGAATCCATCGATCAGCAGTGCAACCATTTCTGCTACCGGAACCTATACAGTTACAGTAACGGGTTCGAATGGCTGTATAAATACAGCGAGTACATCTGCTACAGTTAATGCATTACCTGTGATAACGATTTCTCCGGTGAGTGCAACTATTTCAGCCGGCTTAACACAGACACTTACTGCGAGTGGTGCCAATACCTATGTATGGTCACCATCAACCGGTTTATCATCAACCACCGGGGCGTCTGTTATAGCATCACCACCTACGACTACTATTTATACTGTAACAGGAACGATAACAGCGTCAGGTTGCGTAGGTACAGGTACTGTTACAACTACAGTTTCCTTACTTCCCGGAACCATTGGTTCTCCTCAAACGATCTGTACTGGCTCAGCACCAATTGCGTTTACATCTACGGCAGCAACCGGTGGTACGGGAACGATCAATTACCAATGGCAGCAAAGCACGGATAATATTAACTATACTAATATAACGGGAGCCACTTCAGCAACTTATGGTGCAGGTGCATTAACACAAACCACGTATTACAGGAGAGCTGCAAGCACGGCTACAAATGCAACGGTGCTGGCAGGGCCACTTAGTGTAACCGTAATTAATCCGCCGGTTATAGGCCCTATTTCTGGCCCGTGTGCTATGCCAAAAGACAGCACGAAAACTTTCTCTGTGCCAGCAGTTGCCAATGCTACCCGCTATGTATGGACCTTGCCGAATGGCTGGACAGGTAACTCCACCACCAATTCAATTAATGCAACGGCAAATAATACCGGTGGCATCATAAGTGTTACTGCATTCAATGGTACCTGCCAGGGCAATACGGTTAGTTATCAGCCATCAGTAATTGATTATACCAATGTTACCATTTCAGGGATACCTGTAACGGCTTCCGGAAATAATAACAGCCCTATTACGATCACGATTGCTTTATATGATGTGAATGGCAACAGGATCAATTGCAGTGGTGGCGTAGCAACAGTTTATACGTGTGACGGTAACCCTGGCACATTCACAACAGTAGTTGATAATAACGATGGAACGTACACTACACAGTTTACCGCATCTGCAAATGATATCCAGGTATGTGGAACTGTAGGCGGGGTACCTGTTCTTAAAAAAGGCAAAGTAACCTTTACAGGTCCGCAGGGTGGTATCAAGAGCAATGGCCCGATCCTTGATTTCGAAATACCTAAGATCACATTCACTGCCACAGCAGGAAGGGCTCCTTTCACCGTGATCTATCATTCAGCAAAAAGCGCTGTTGATAAAAATGATACATTGACCAATGTTACCAGCGGAACTGCTTATAGCGTGAAACTGATACCTTCTACCACTTTATATACATTGGTATCGGTGATAGATGCAAATGGCGAACGGCGCGATAATAATTTTAATCGCGATACCACTACCACAATAGTAGTGGGGCCTAAAGTGATCATTACACTAAAAGCAGACATACCGAAAAAAGAACTGGATAGCACCTGGGCAACACGCATCGTGGTGCATACCAAAAATATCGGCGATATGGACCTGACTAATTCGCAGGCATTGCTGAACCTCAAAACGGTGTTCCCTTCCCCTGTAACATATGTTCTCGATAGTGTAAGATGTACCGGCAGAACAGTTGTACCCAATCTTAATTATGATGGCGTAAATAGCCTGGACCTTTTTGCAAGATTGAATAAAGGCAGGCATACCCTGAATAACAATTCAACCCAGGTAAATGAAATGGGTATGGCTGATGTAGCTGCACCTGATGGAAGTACCAATATAGAAAGATGGAACAATGCAAGTACCGGAGAGGAAGAAGAAATGGACGGGCTTGAGTTGGTAAATGATGGTCACAGCGTTTATATGTTTGGCGTGAAATCGGCACTACCGGTGAACGAAGACGCTACCATCATCTTATGGCTGCATGTAAAACCAAACGGTTATACAGAACCGTTTATAATGCAGGCTGTGGCATTGGGTACAGGAACTACCGAAGGCGCTACAGCGTTAACAACCAGTTTATCGAACGACAACAACGATGTAAACCAGCACCCGGAAATAACCAAAACAGGTGATCCGTTGCCTACTGTCATCAACCTGTTCCCAAGTGCGGTGATCGGTGCATCACTTTCAGCAAGTACACCTGCATTACAGGGTAATGGAACATATAACGTAACACTTACCTATAAGGTGAAAAACTACGGAAACCTGAACCTGACAACAGTACAACTGTCTCAGGACCTGTTGAAATCGATCGGCCTGCCATCAACCTTTAATGTAGTGAGCCCCGTAACATCAACCGGTAACCTGATACCAAATCCTGGATTCGATGCTAAATCGGATACAAATATGTTGCTTCCGCTCAACAGCGTTCTTGGATTTAAAAAGGAGTCAACATTATCTTATACCATCAACATCACGCCTAACCAGTTAAGCTCTATCTACAGGTTACAGGCGATCGCAACGGGTTACAGCGAGGACCTAAGTTCAACAGCGTCAGATCTTTCTACTGATGGAAGCGAACCTGATCCTGATGGAAATAATATTCCCAGTGAGCGTGTCATTACAACGATCGTGATCAACCTTGCGGTGCCTCCGTTGGTAGCGGGTAATATAAGTACTCCTGCAGGTTCCTGTGTGAGCGCTACAGGAGTGACGATGAGTCAGACAAGCACACCAACCGGTGGATTTGATGCTTACCGTTACCAATGGCAAAGCTCTGTTGATAATACCACGTTCTTCGACATTATCGGTGCAGAATCTTCTTCTTATACAACCGGTCTTGTAACGAAGAGTACTTATTACCGAAGAGCAACTATCTCTGGCAGCCAGGTAAAATACAGTAACGCTGTATTGCTGCAGATCTATCCTGCACCGCCAACACCGGTGATCACAGGTACGGGAACTATGGTAGTTGGAAAAGGTAATATCACCCTTACTTCTCCGATCGCTGTGTCTTACGCATGGACAACCGGCGCAATAACCAGGATTATTCTTGTACAGGATGCGGGTAGTTACGGATTAACGATCACAGATGCGAATGGATGTACGGCAGTAGCAACAGCCTACGCGATCACAGCGCTTGATCCTTATAAAGTGGCGGATGTGCAGAAGATCCTGTCTAAAGCACCTGCTCTGCAGGCTGATGGAAGCTTCCTGTTGTCCTTTAATATCCTTGCCTCTAACCTGAGAACAGAATTACTGGATAGCGTGAGACTGAAAGACGACCTGTCGAAAGTGTTCCCTGCATTCTCAACCTTTACGGTAACAGATATCAAAGCCAGCGGCGCATTGATACCGAATACTTTCTATGACGGTAAAGCGCAGATCGACCTGTTGAATGATGTAAGTAAACTGGCAGGATCTAAAACAGATTCAGTTCAGATCACTATCAAAGTGTTCCCGAACGGATTTGCCGGAACCTTGAACAACGTGGTTAACCTCACAGGAAGATCACCGTTTGGTACGGTAGCTGTTGTATCGAATGACCCGGTTTATAATTCAAACCCGGCCGTAAGGCTCCCGACAAAATTTGTGATACCGCCTGTTGATATCTTTATCCCGTCAGGTTATTCACCGAACCGTGATGGTATTAATGATCAGTTTGTAATTATCAGGCCATATAATACAGTGATCAATCTTGAGATATATAACAGGTGGATTAACATGGTGTATAAATCGTCTGATTATAAAAAAGATTGTGCAGGAAAAGGTAACCAGGCAAACAGGGTAATGGGTGAAGATTTGCCGGATGGTACGTATTATTATGTAGTATTGGCAACGGATAAAACAACCGGTTCTGTCAGGAAGTTCGCAGGGGTCGTTACTTTAAAACGATAATGGCGGATAAATGCAGAAGGGTTTTACTATAGTTTGAAAAAAGAAAAGTAATCACATGCGTGTATTGTTGATGAAAGTCAGATGGGGGCTGGTGGTTTTTATATTAACTGTTTCTGTATCCGCAAAGGCACAGCAGCATCCTATGTACTCCCAATACATGTTCAATATGATGAACATCAACCCCGCCTATGCGGGCAGCAGGGGGGTGGGAACGATGACGGCTTTATACAGGAACCAATGGGAAGGAATAGACGGCGCACCTAAGACCGCTTCCCTGGGTTTTGATATGCCCATCAAAGAAAAAAAGATCGGGATAGGATTTCAATTATATGATGATAAATTAGGTATCGAACGCACGTCCGGTTTCAATGCATCTTATGCATTCCGGATCCAGTTAACCGAATCAGGAACGCTCAGCCTTGGCCTCCAGGCCGGCCTGCTGAATTACCGCGCTAACTTTACGGAATCGGTACTCTTTACGCCGACTGATCCTGCATTCAGTAAAAACATAAGCGGTATCCTTCCCGCAGCAGCAGCAGGTATTTATTATAACTCAGATAAATTCTATTTCGGCATATCAACACCGGCCTTGCTAAAAACAAAGATCGATTACGATGGCGTGGCCCAGGTTACAGGAGTTACAGGGCGCGACCTGCACCTGTATGCCACTTCCGGTTTTGTTGTGAACCTTAACCGCGACCTGGTGCTGAAACCCTCTGTAATGGTAAAAGCCGTTAGCGGTGCACCGATAGAGTACGATCTGAATGCCAATCTCTGGATCCAGAATGCGATCGCTTTCGGGTTCTCCTACAGAACAGGCGATGCTTACGTTGGTATGGCCGAATTACAATTAAGCAGGCAGTTAAGGTTAGGATATGCATATGATAAAACATTCAACGGCCTGGGAAATCTTAACACCGGTACCCATGAATTGATGTTGCGGATGGAATTCGGGACCACTAATGGAAAAGTTGCATCACCAAGGTACTTCTGATCATAATTACGCGTAATGAAAAAAATTATTTTATATAGTATTATTTTTCTTTCAGGCTTCCAGGCGGTCAGCTTTGCGCAATCAGGCAGCAGGTCGAGACGGGCCGAAGTATATTTCCGTAACGGTGAAAAAGAATTCAATGACCAGCGTTACATGTATGCCATACCTTTTTACAAAACCAGCCTGCAACATCCCAGCAAGAACGATTCAATGGCCAGCCTGCATATTGCTGAATCATACTGGTATGTAAAGAACTACGATTCTGCATTGGCTTACTATCAATTGTATGAAAGTAAATACGGTTCAATATTTTCATCAAGACAGCATATTGCGGAATTATCAGCCAATCATAAAAAATATCCGGAAGCGGCAGCCATCTATCAAACATTAACAGCGGAACCTGTTGCAAAAACAAACAGGCTTTTGTCGGAGCGACAAAAGGGTTTTTCCAATACACAACCTTTCCTACGTGATTCACTGGATTATTCTGTTCACCTTTTGAACCTGAATACCAAACAGCAGGATTTCAGTCCACAGTATTTTCAACGCGGCATGGTGTTCGTATCGAACCGCTATTCCAAGATAAAAACAGAAAGAGAATTTGGATGGGACGGGCTTCCTTTCGCCAATATTTATTGGGTAAAAGATACCCTGGATCTCTACACAACCGATACCGTTCCGGGTTACTCTTCCAGGGTACATAATGTTAATGCTATTAAAGCAAATGATGATTATACGGCGCAGACAAGTAATGATAACGATATCATTGTTTTAACCGGTTCACGCAGTAACTATAACGGTACCTTACACAAACTGGCTAAATTCAGCGATGAACTGAATACAAAATACAATTACGGCCCGCTTTGTTTTAACAAGGCAGGAAACAAAGTTTATTTCACACGAAATAACCTGAGCCCGAACAATGGCAGGTACAACCTCGAGATCTGCGAGGCTGAATTGGAAAAAGGAACATGGGGCAATATTAAAATAATGCCTTTTGTAAATCCTGCATATGATTTTTATCACCCGGCACTCAGCAACGACGAAACCAAACTTTATTTCTGCAGCAACAAACCTGATGGTATGGGTGGCAGTGATATTTATTATGTGAGCCTGGCAGATGGTACCGATAGTAAAGAAATTTTCGCGCTTGATAATAAGATCAACACAGCAGGGAACGAACTGTTTCCAACCATGCATGGCGATACTTTATATTTCAGCTCCGACGGATTTGCGGGATTGGGTGGATTGGATATTTACAAAAGCTACATGAAACGCGGGGTTTGGCAAACACCTGCGAATATGGGCTACCCCGTGAATTCAAGCTTTGATGATTTTTGCATCATTTTCAATAGTAATAAAGCAAAAGGGTTCTTCAGCAGTAACCGCCTGGGCACAGATGATATTTATGTTTTTGAAAATGAACCTTTCATTGTGCAGATAGAAGGTACTGTTCTGAGCAAGCCAACACGCCGCAGGTTAGATCTCGCCAAAGTACTGCTGCGCGATGATGAAACAAAAACGATCATCGATTCGGCCATAACCGATATTACCGGGAATTTCCATTTCCCTGTTCGTCCCGGCCGTGGCTATTCGTTATTGGGTTCACGCATACAGTACACAGACGATTCTCTTCATATACCCCATACAGGCACTGAAAAGATTCTTGCATTGCAGCCACTATTGTTAACGCCGATACCGGTTGTTGCACCACCTGTGCCTGTTGAAAAAGCCAAGCCGCCTGTTGTTCCTGATCTACAGGCAGAGATCGATGCGTTAGCTAAAATGGTATTCTTTAAAACCGCCAGTGCAGAACTGTCGCCTGCTTCTATCAAACCATTGGATGAAGTGTGCAGGTATCTTGCTAAATATCCTAAGCTTACATTATACATTGAAGGGCATACGGATAGCAGGGCGCCGGCACCATACAACCTCGATCTCTCGAAGAGACGGGCTAAATCGGTACGTGAATATTTCATTAAGAAAGGATTTGCACCGAACAGGTTCACATCAGAAGGATTTGGTTTAACAAGACCGATCGGTGATAACGATACAGAAGAAGGAAGGGCTATGAACAGGCGGGTTGCCATCAAAGCAAACTTCCATCAATAAAAAGAAAGTTTAAATGATATCATATGCGAAATTGTAAATACCTGTTCTGTTGTTTGGCGATGCTGATGAGTGTGTATGCCGGTATTGCACAAACAAACAGGAACGTCAAAAAAGTAGAAACAAAAGCAGAGGCGCCCAAACCAAAACCGGTAACATCAGTGGTGAATGCAACGGTTACTACAGCAGCTGCGGCTCCT
>JAQBNJ010000394.1 GCA_028288645.1 Sediminibacterium sp. | reverse complement strand
AGAAACGTGGAAATAGACGTGGAAAAATATTTTAAAAGAAATCCGGAACCCGATTAATAAGGCTAATTAATATTTTGAGCTGCGGGCGCAGAAATTTGTTAGCTTAACAGAGGTTGAGATATAATTTTGAACCATATAGACACATAGGTACATAGATTAAACACATAGATAAATGGGCAAAACTAAAAAGTATTTAAATGAGAAGTCTATCAGAATAATAAAAACTATGTGACAGCCTATGTATCTATGTGCCTATGTGGTTCAATATCTATCTCATTTTCTGTAGCACCTCAAAATATTAATTAGCCATCAATAATAACCGGTATACAAATTTGCATTTGCTTTTTCTGCAGCTTCAATGATACTGTAATCCGATAAGATCAGAGCCTGGTTGCGTTTGATGCATACATCATGTTCAAAATGCACGGAAGCCTTGCCATCACGCGTTCTTACGGTCCAGCCATCATCATCTGTATACACTTCTCTTGATCCTAAATTGATCATGGGTTCTATTGCTATCACGAGATTTTCTTTCATTTTTGGGCCACTTCCACGCTTACCATAATTCGGTACCTGTGGATCTTCGTGCAGGCTTCTTCCCAAACCATGACCCACTAATTCTCTTACAACACCGTAGCCATATTTTTTTTCTGTGTGTTCCTGTATCGCATAAGAAATATCGCCTACGCGGTTATTGATCACTGCTTTTTCAATGCCTTTATACAATGATTCTTTTGTTACGCGAACAAGCTGAATTACTTCTTCTGCCACTTCACCCAGAATAAAAGTGTATGCATGATCGCCATGCCATCCATTCAATATCACACCCATATCTACCGAAATAATATCGCCTTCTTTTAATGGCTGGTTACCAGGGAACCCATGTACCACCACATCATTCACCGATGTACAAACATTGTGCGGATAGCCGCGGTAATTATAAAAAGAAGGAATGGCTTTATGATCTTTTACAAACGTTGCACAGAGCTGGTCTATCTGCAAAGTAGTCATGCCGGGTTTCAAAACCTTTGCCACTTCGGTCAATGTTTTACTGACCAATGTGGCTGCTTCTTTCATTGAAGCAATTTCCGCCTCTGTTTTGTGGATCATCATATTATTTCGCCGCGTCATTTATAAAAAGAAACCTGCCATCCCAACGGTATCGTGGGGACAGCAGGCTATAAAGTTCTTGATTATAATTTGAAAATTATATCGTTGTTGTAGAAACAGTTTGTCTTCCCTGCACACGTCCGCTCTTCATCAGTCCATCGTACTGTCGCATTAAAAGATAAGTTTCAATCTGCTGAAGCGTATCCAATATTACACCTACCATGATCAGCAAGGATGTTCCTCCAAAGAATGAACTGAATCCCTGTGTTACACCAAGCTTCTGCGCAAAGCCGGGCATGATACCTACCAGTGCCAGGAAAATGGCGCCGGGTAACGTGATCTTATCCATGATGGATCCGATATAATCCGCCGTAGGTTGTCCGGGTTTTACGCCAGGTATAAATCCGTTGTTACGTTTCAGGTCCTCTGATATTTGTTTCGGGTTAAAGATTAATGCTGTGTAAAGGAAAGTGAATCCGATTACCATCACCGAATAAATAACCATGTACCATACATTACTGTGATCATTGAATATTTTTACGATGCCCTGTGCAGAATCAATATTGGTAAATGATACCAATGTTGGAAGGAACATGATGGCCTGTGCAAAGATGATCGGCATTACACCGGCGCTGTTCACTTTTACCGGCAGGAACTGTCGCGCACCACCAAACTGGCGGTTACCAACGATCTGCTTGGCATAGTTAACAGGTATCTTTCGTACACCCTGTACCAGTATGATCAATCCCATGATAACAGTAACCAGTATAGCGATCTCAATTAAGAAGATCAGCAAACCGCCACCGCCTCTTTGTTCTTTCGCAACAAATTCCTGTACGATCGAAACAGGTAAACGTGATAAGATACCAACCATGATGATGATAGAAGTACCATTACCCAATCCTTTATCCTGGATCTTTTCAGCGAGCCACATTACGAATAAAGTACCTGCTGTTAAAGTAACCACTGTTGAAAAACCAAAGAAAGCAACATATCCCGGAAGGATGGCTTCTTTATAACCGGGGCTGTTCAGGTAAGCAACATAAGCGCCTGCCTGGAAAATGGTCACGATCACGGTGAGGTAACGTGTCCACTGGTTAATTTTTTTACGGCCGCTGTCTCCTTCTTTCTGTACTTTCTGCAATTGCGGAACCAGGATGGTCATCAGCTGCATAAAGATAGACGCGGAGATATAAGGCATAATACCCAATGCAAGAATGGATGCCTGTGAGAAACCACCACCGGCAAACATATCAAAGATCCCGAGCAGTCCGTTGCTTTTGGCACTCTTCTGCGCAAGTTCTATTTTATTGGGATCCAAACCGGGTAATACGATGTGGTTACCTAAGCGGTAAGTAAAGACCAAAGCCAGCGTGATAACGATCTTGTTACGCAGCTCTTCAATGGCCCAAATATTCTTTAAAGTCTGAACTAGTTTTTTCACTGATTGCAATTGAAAGCGTTAATACTCAAAAACCGAAAGACGCACCGAAATGCGTCTGGCAAATTACGTTAAAATTACTTTAGAATTTCAAGTGTTCCGCCGGCTGCTTCAATAGCCGCTTTTGCTTTTTCGCTGGCAGCATTTACTTTGAAAGCCAGTTTTGCTTTCAGTTCGCCTGTAGCCAAAACTTTTACTTTGTCTGTACGGCTGATCAATCCATTGATATAAAGGTTCTCAAGTGTGAACTCAGCGAATCCGTATTTCTCAACCAACTGGTCTATCTGGCCCATGTTGAACACTTTGTACTCAACACGATTGTTATTTTTAAAACCACGCTTAGGGATACGGCGCTGGATAGGCATCTGTCCGCCTTCATGTGCCATTTTGCTTTTGTAGCCGGCACGGCTCTGTCCACCTTTGTTACCTTTTGTTGATGTACCACCTTTACCGGATGCTTCACCACGGCCGATACGGATTTCTTTGTGCGTTGAACCTTCTGCAGGTTTGAGTGTGTGTAGTTTCATTTTTGTATTTGATTTTGAACTTACGGGGAATCACCCCTCGCAATGTTAATTAGTAATTAATAATTAGTAATTAATAATTGGGGCTCGTAAAAGAAAATGAATAATTAAAGAAGGATAGTCACCTTTTCAATTATTCATTATAATTACTAATTCCTAATTACTAATTACTAATTGGTATTTATGCGATCTCTTCAACTTTCACCAAATGGTTCACCTTAGCAACCATACCAAGGATCTGTGGTGTTGCTTCTACTTCTTTAGTGGCGTTAAGTTTCTTCAAACCCAAAGCGATCAATGTTTGTTTTTGACGCTCCGATCTGTCAATGCCGCTTTTTACCTGTGTTATTTTAATTTTTTTCATAACTATATTCTTCTTTGTAATCTGCGCCGTCAATTATTAACTATTAATTATTAACTGCCGCTAATATTATCCGTTAAATACTTTGCTCAGTTTCACGCTGCGTGTTTTGGCAACCTGTACCGGCTCTCTTAAAAGACCTAATGCTTTGATGGTTGCTTTAACCACGTTGTGTGGGTTAGCAGAACCAAGACTCTTTGCA
>JAQBNJ010000376.1 GCA_028288645.1 Sediminibacterium sp. | reverse complement strand
AGGTGCAAAAATTGTAGGCATTGCAGAATATGAAGGCGCTATCCACAGCGATGAAGGATTGGATGTGGAGGCTGTAGTTGCACATCGTAAAAGCAATGGTTCTATTTTAGATTTCAAAGGAGCATCTAATTTTGAAAAAAGCAGCCATGCATTGGAAATGGATTGTGATATTTTAATTCCTGCTGCCCTGGAAAATGTTATTAACGCAGAAAATGCACCCAGGATAAAAGCGAAAATAATTGGTGAGGCAGCAAATGGCCCTTTAACGCCGGATGCTGATGAAATTTTAGCTTTGAAAGGAATAATCGTTGTTCCTGATATGTATTTGAATGCAGGAGGTGTTACCGTTAGTTATTTTGAGTGGCTGAAAAACTTAAGCCATGTACGCTATGGACGTATGGAAAAACGTTTTACCGAAAATATGAACCAGCATATACTTGGGCAAATGGAAGAGCTTACCGGTAAAAATGTAAGTAATACTGAAAGAGAATTTATTATGCACGGCGCAGATGAAGTTGACCTGGTAAGAAGCGGACTGGAAGAAACAATGATAACCGCAACAAGAGAAATAATGGACATCTGGAATGCCAACCCAAACATACCCGATATGCGTACTGCAGCTTATGTATGCGCAATTAATAAAGTGGCTACTTCTTATGCTGAGTTAGGGATATTCCCATAAAATTTTTCATAGAGAAAACACCTAACGATCGCTCTTTTATTCAAATACCGGCATTTCATCAACTTCAAAAAACTGTCCTTCTCTTTTCTCAAATCCGAAACAATAACTACCGTTTGTTATTACAAGATATTTTGCAGGAAGTGTAATATGGTACCGGAGAATTTGTTCAAGGGTTTTTAAATTAATTGAAGCGTTCATTTCTTTGCACTCGATGATCATCCATGGTTTTGCATCGCGGTAGATAAGGATATCAAAACGTTTTCTTAGTTCGCCCAATGAGATCTCTTTTTCAATAGCGATCAGCGAAGCAGGATATTTTTTTACCTGTAAGAGGTATTGCAGCATATTCTGTCTCACCCATTCTTCGGGTGTGAGGCGCACCCATTGTTTACGGATCTCATCAAATATCCATTCTTTTTCCTGCTCTTTTTTGATACGGAAATCGAAGGGCGGATACTCTATCCTTGTCATAAGCTTTGTTTATGGCAGTGTTTTCGTATTTTAGCCAATTATTTTTTCCAAAGATACCTATTGTGTATCCATCAAATAAGCATTATGAAAACAAAAGCAGAGATCGTAAATAACTGGCTTCCGCGATATACCGGAGAGAAACTGGAGAATTTTGGCAAATACATACTGTTGACAAATTTCAGCAACTACATCACCATGTTTGCGAAATGGAACAAAGTAAAAGTAGTGGGTGCAGACAGGCCCATGCAGTGCGCCACCGCTGATGGAATCACCATTATCAATTTCGGCATGGGAAGTCCCGGGGCAGCAACCGTAATGGACCTGCTTACTGCCATACAACCTGAAGCAGTTTTGTTTTTAGGTAAATGTGGCGGTTTAAAAAAACGCAACAAGATCGGCGACCTGATCTTACCTATTGCAGCAATACGGGGAGAAGGTACGTCGAATGATTATTTTCCACCGGAAGTTCCCGCGATGCCTGCGTTTGCATTGCAGAAAGCGATGTCCACTACCATCCGTGATTACCAGGTTGATTACTGGACAGGTACCGTGTACACTACCAACAGAAGGGTATGGGAGCATGATGATGAGTTCAAAGCCTATCTCACTAAAATAAGGGCCTACGCCATTGATATGGAAACCGCAACAATTTTCACCGTTGGTTTTTATAATAAGATCCCAACCGGTGCATTGTTATTGGTGAGTGACCAACCGATGATACCCGATGGCGTAAAGACTGAAGCGAGCGATAAAAAAGTAACGTCTGAATTTGTTGAGAATCATTTGAAGATCGGTATTGATTCTTTGAAACAGTTGATCAATAAGGGGCAGACGGTGAGGCATTTGAAGTTTTAGCAAACCTGGATTTTTTCACGCAAAGGCGCTAAGGAGCAAAGGCGCAAAGAAAACCGTAAATCTATAATTCACTAATCCTTCCAGAGAAACGGAAAGAGAATAACTGCGAGCACAATTACCATAATATCAAGCCCACCTAATAAAAACACCATATTCCACCATCCAGCCTGGACTACAGATGAAAAAGCAGTGGAAGAGATCTTCATCAGTAAAAGCAGCTGTGGTATGATCAGCGGAAATCCCATAATGGCCATCAGTGCTGCCTGTTGCTGTGCTTTTGCTGCAATGGCTGCGAGGAACGTGAATACAAGGCTCAGACTTACTCCGCCCAGACAGGTGATGAACAGAAAGATGGGCCAGTTCTCCAATGGGTTGCCCAATAACAACGTGAATACTGCAAGGCTAAGCAAACTCATCACGATCATCAGCAATGCGTTAAAGAGGAGTTTGGATAAAACAAAATCAACCGGTCCTGCTATTGAATAAAAATACAGCATCCGGCCACGGCTTTCCTGTAAAAAACTTTTGGCTACGGCATTGATACAGACAAACAATTGTATCACCCAGAATAAGCCGTTCCATACTTTTTCTTCGGGTTGGTCCATAGAGAGGTAGACCACAAAAATGGTAGACGCCACGTACAAAAGGATTCCATACAAAGTATACTGCTGGCGTGTTTCGAGCAGCAGGTCCTTTTGCATGAGCGATAATATCCGGCGCTTATTTTTCATTGGCACATATCCGGCAGCGTGGCTCGTAGGTTTCTTTTTCCCCGATCAGCACCTGGCCCTCCTGGTTGGTCTTGCGGTACGAAATATTGGCAATATTGCCACAGCACATACAGATCGCATGTAGCTTGGTGATATAGTCGGCAATGGATAAGAGATAAGGCATTTGACCAAATGGCCGGCCTAGGTAATCCATATCCAGCCCGGCTACGATCACCCTTACACCACGTAAGGCAAGGATCTCGCAGACATTCATAACCTCGGCATCAAAGAACTGGGCCTCGTCAATACCCACCACATCCACTCCTTCGGCCATCAAAAGGATCGTTTGGGAATTATCGATGGGGGTAGACTGGATAGCGTTGGAATCGTGGCTCACCACGTTGTTCTCATCGTATCGCACATCGATGGCGGGTTTGAAGATCTCTACTTTTAGGTTGGCGATCTTGGCCCTTTTGAGCCTGCGGATCAGTTCTTCGGTCTTGCCGC
>JAQBNJ010000323.1 GCA_028288645.1 Sediminibacterium sp. | reverse complement strand
GGATTTTCGATGTGCGGTAGTTTGTTTCACGCAAAGGCGCTAAAGGGCAAAGGCGCAAAGGATTTTCTCAATGGAAATATCTTTGACAAATAACTCTTGAGTCTACCCACTCCTTTTAGTTATCCTTTCGACGCAACAATTCACTGTAAGCTTCATCCCAGGTTTTGACTTTGGATGGATCGCGTTTATATTCTTCCAGACTTTCCTGTATCAGTCTCAATTCCTCTTCTGATTCCTCGGCTAAATCGTCTACATAAGGATCATCTTCTATTACATCCCAAAGTATACTAAGTAGTTCGGCCCTTTCTTTCGCAGACATAGCTTTTATTTCCTCTTTGGTAATTAACATGATTAGGGTTTCCATAAAATTAAAAAAAGTCCTGTGGGTACAGAACTTTTCTTTATAAATCACGTTGACAATATGTCTGATAAAACATTTAACACGGTTCTTCAGAAGTTGCAAAACTCTTCTTTGCGTCTTTGCTCCTTAGCGCCTTTGCGTGAAAAGCTTTTAAACCACCACATTTATCATCTTCCCCTTCACAAAAATAAATTTCTTCAAAGGTTTACCCTCCATCCATTTATGAATGAGTTCGTTGTTGAGTGCGATCTCCTGAACCTGTTCTGGTGTGGCATCTAATGCAATATTGATATTGGTGCGTACCCTTCCGTTAATACTTACAGGATATTCTTTGGATGATTCGATCACATATTGCTCTTCGAATTTTGGATAGGAAGCATCAAGTATCGAATTCTTGTTTCCCAATGCCAGCCATAACTCTTCGCTGATATGCGGGGCATAAGGTGTGAGCATGATGAGCAATGATTCCAGCACTTCACGTTTGTTGCATTTCAGATCGGCTAGTTCGTTTACACAGATCATGAAAGCGCTTACTGCGGTGTTGAAACTGAAACGCTCGGTATCATCTTCAATTTTTCTAATGGTGCGGTGCAAAATTTTTAATTCTGCGGCTGTTGGTTTTTCTTCGTTCCAGACTTTGCCCTTCATTTCATCAAAGAACAAACGCCAGAGTTTTTTGAGGAAACGGTGAACGCCTTCGATACCTTTTGTATCCCATGGTTTGCTTTGGTCAACGGGGCCGAGGAACATTTCGTACATGCGGAATGTGTCGGCGCCGAATTTTTCAACAAGATCAGTTGGATCGATCGTGTTGAATTTTGATTTGGACATTTTTTCAACCTCGGAGCCGCAGATATATTTGCCACCATCCAGGATCATCTCTGCATCTGTGTATTCGCCATTTCGCCATTGCTTAAACGCTTCAATATCCAACTCAACACCATCTACGAAATTCACATCCACCCTGATCGGGTCTGTGTCTTCTATTTTATAGGCTTCTCCATCTATCAGGCCATGTGAAATAAATTTATTGGTGCCTTTTATACGATACACAAACCTCGAACTCCCCTGTATCATCCCCTGGTTCAACAATTTCCTGAACGGTTCATCAAAACCAATATGGCCCAAATCATAAAGCGCTTTCGTCCACATACGGCTATATAACAAATGACCAACAGCGTGTTCCGTTCCACCAATGTATAAATCTACCTGGTTCCAGTAATCACTCACTTTCCTGTCGCAGAAAGTTTCATTGTTATGTGGGTCCATATAACGGAGAAAATACCAGGATGATCCGGCGTAACCGGGCATGGTATTCGTTTCAAGTTCTTTCGCCACCCATTCAGGAATATTTGCCAACGGGCCCTCACCTTCGGGGCCGGGACTATAACTGTCCACTTCAGGTAATAACAACGGCAATTCAGTTTCATCCAGCGGAACGGCCACACCATTTTTCCATTGAATGGGAAACGGCTCACCCCAATAACGCTGCCTGCTGAAAGCGGCATCGCGCATTTTATAGTTTACTTTTTCTTTGCCGATACCGAGATCCTGCAATTCACGGTTTACTACTGCGATGGCATCACGCATCACCATTCCATCTATGAAACCACTGTTCTGCAGCTTTGCATCTTTGGTGGGATTGGCTTCTTTGCCATCATAATAATCGCCAATGATATTGGTGACGGGTATGTTGAAATGATTGGCGAATTTATGATCACGCTCATCTCCACATGGCACACCCATAATGGCACCGGTTCCGTAGCCTGCCAATACATATTCTGAGATCCAGATCGGAATTTGTTTTCCGCTAAATGGATTGATGGCATAGGCGCCGGTAAAACAACCGGTAATTTTTTTCTCGGCCTGTCTCTCCCTGTCGCTGCGGCTTTTTACATAAGTGATGTATGTTTCTACAGCTTCTCTTTGTTCGGCAGTTGTTATTTTTTCTATGAGATCATGTTCAGGTGCTACTACCATAAAGTCCACTCCGAAAATTGTATCGGGGCGTGTTGTGTAAACGGTCAATGGAATATCATGCGGTGTATTGGTAGAAGTGTTCACCACAAAATCTATTTCCGCGCCAAAAGATTTCCCGATCCAGTTGGTCTGCATTTCTTTCATGGCCTCGCTGAACTCGATGGTTTCGAGACCACTTAATAAACGATCTGCATATTCTGTGATACGCAGGTACCATTGGCGCAGTTTCTTTTTTACTACAGGGTAGCCGCCGCGTTCGCTCACGCCGTTCACTACTTCATCATTGGCCAAAACCGTTCCCAATGCTTCGCACCAGTTCACTTCGCCAAGGCCGCAAAAGGCAAGACGGTACATCATTAAAATATCCTGCTGTTCTTTTTTGCTGAATGCTTTCCATTCGAAACCGGTGAATTGTATTAAGCTGTCGGCGGGACATTCGTGCTCTGTATTTCCGTGCTTCTCAAACTCGCTCACCAGTTTTGCAATGCTTTCTGCTTTCTGTGTATTTCGGTTGTAGAAACTATTAAAGAGTTGCAGGAAGATCCACTGTGTCCATTTGTAATAAGATGGTTCACTGGTGCGTACTTCGCGGTCCCAATCATAGCAGAACCCGATATTGTCTAACTGCTTCCTGAAATTATCAATGTTCTGCGCTGTACTTATGGCGGGATGCACGCCATGTTCAATGGCATATTGTTCAGCGGGCAATCCAAACGCATCATAACCCATCGGGTGCAATACATTGA
>JAQBNJ010000263.1 GCA_028288645.1 Sediminibacterium sp. | reverse complement strand
GTGATCAGCATGGCGCTCGCCTTTGTGGCAAAAGGAAATGGCTTCTCCTGGGGCGGCGCCGTTGGTGAACTATTGACCGAATGGTCCATCAAATGGATCGGTAATGTAGGTACCGGCGCCGTATTATTCCTTGCCATGTTCAGTTATTTTATCTGGCGGTTCAATCCTGTTTTTAAAGTTCCCGAATGGAAATTCAGCAGCGCGAAAAAAGCACAGGCTGATATCCTTCCGCTTCCGGAAGATGATGAACAGCCCGTTTTCAAACAATGGAACGAAGATGAGGAAGAAGAAGGGATACCGGTAATGGGTGAAGATGAAACGGACCCCGAAATCCCTGTCAGCAACAATAAAATGAAAAATGAAGGCAAAGGTGTTGTTGTGATCATGCCCCACGCAGAAGCTGCAACACCCAATCCCATGACGGATTTTGATATGGTAGAAAAAAATGAGGATTCAGAAGAAGAACCTATAGAAATTGAACCTGCTGCACAAAATATAGCGGCCCCAACCACAAACCACAAACCACAAACCACAAACGCAAACTTAGAACTGGAAATCAAAGAAATACCCGAAGACGATGAGGAGGAAGAACCAACTGCAAAACCCACCGGTAAACTCGGAACCAAATACGATGTAACCCTCGATCTCAAAGATTATAAATACCCTTCCCTTGATCTCCTCGAAACCCATGGCAGCGAAAAGATCGTGCACGACCCGCAGGAGCTGGAGACGAATAAGAACCAGATCATTGCTACATTAAAGAATTACGATATCGCCATCCAGCGTATTGCTGCAACAGTAGGACCAACCGTAACATTGTACGAGATCGTTCCCGCGCCGGGTGTCCGTATCAGCCGTATCAAGAACCTGGAAGATGATATAGCATTGAGTCTTGCCGCATTGGGTATCCGCATCATCGCACCCATCCCCGGTAAAGGAACCATTGGTATTGAAGTGCCGAATGTTCGTAAATCGGTGGTGAGTATGAAGACCTTACTGGCTTCTGAAAAATTCCAGGCCAATGCGTTTTCACTGCCCATCGCCATTGGTAAAAAGATCGACAACGAGAATTTTATTGTGGACCTCGCCAATATGCCGCACTTGCTGATGGCAGGCGCTACCGGCCAGGGTAAATCGGTTGGATTGAATGCGATACTGGTTTCATTGCTCTATAAAAAACATCCATCGCAACTCAAATTTGTTCTGGTCGATCCTAAAAAAGTTGAGTTGAGTTTATACCGTGTGATAGAAAAACATTTTCTCGCCAAATTACCTGGTGAAGAGGAATCCATCATCACCGATACAAAGAAAGTGGTTCATACACTCAATGCCCTTTGTATTGAAATGGACAACCGCTATGATCTTTTAAAAGAAGCTGGTTGCCGTAATATCCGCGAGTACAACGAAAAATTCACGGCCCGCAAACTCAATCCCGAAAAAGGGCATCAATACCTGCCATTCATTGTATTGGTGGTGGATGAGTTTGCCGATCTTATCATGACTGCAGGTAAAGAAGTAGAAATGCCGATCGCGCGTTTGGCCCAGCTGGCGCGTGCCATTGGTATCCATCTGATCATCGCAACACAGCGCCCTTCTGTTAATATCATTACCGGTACCATCAAAGCGAATTTCCCCGCGCGTATCGCGTTTAAAGTATCCAGTAAAATCGACAGCCGTACCATTCTTGATTCCGGCGGCGCAGAACAACTGATCGGTAAAGGTGATATGCTCATAAGTTATAATGGTGAGATCACGCGTTTACAATGTGCTTTTGTAGACACACCCGAAGTGGAAAAAGTTTGTGAATTCATCGGCGACCAACGCGGTTATCCGCAGGCGTTCCTCTTACCTGAATACGTGGATGAAAAAGACATGGAAGGAAGGGATTTCGATGCCAGCGACCGAGACCCATTATTTGAAGACGCCGCCAAACTCATTGTATCCAGCCAGATGGGTTCCACTTCACTCATCCAGCGCAGGATGAAACTCGGCTATAACCGCGCCGGCAGATTGATGGACCAATTAGAAGCGGCAGGAGTAGTTGGGCCAAACCAGGGAAGCAAAGCAAGAGAAGTTCTTTTTAAGACGGATATGGAACTACAGGAGTTTCTGGATTCGATGGGGTAGAAGAAGCTGCGAGCTATGAGCCGTGAGCTACGAGCTTCTTAGAAAGTTCCGGCTCGCGGCTCACAGCTCACGGCTCATAGCTGCCCCTACACCGATAAAATTAAACTTCAGCCATCCGCCAGAGTCTGAAAGAAAGCTAAAACCTATATTTGCGCACCAATTGAAGACTGATGAATAAAATATATGCTTGCCTTTTAGGCTTATTTGCATTTGCAGGGATCGTATCAGCACAGAATGATCCTCTCGCAAAAAAAGTGTTGGATGCTGTGGGAACGAAGGTAAAAGCCGCAAAAGGGATCACTGCCAAATGCACGCTCAATTCGTTTACCAGCAAAGGAAAGCCCAATGGCAGCCAGTCCATTTCACTCCGGATGAAAGCTGATAAATACGTTCTCACGCAAGGCAAAACCGAGATCATCTGCGATGGCAAAGATGTATACCGTTTTGATGGAGAGAAAACGATCACTAAATCATCAGTAGAAGAAAGTAGCCAGACCCTGAGCCCGCAAAAATTACTCGCCGGTGCTTATGATAAAGATTTCACCTACCAGCTCGTTTCTTCCAAAGGAAGTTTTTACGAAATAGAAATGAAACCCATCGATAACCGCAAGAACTTCCAGAAAGTGAACCTGTTCATCGATAAAACAAAAAGTACTTTCTCAAAAGCAAGGATCCTCGATAAAAGCAATAATGTCACTGAAGTAAAAATATCTAACCTGAATCTCGGAGCTACTGTTCCGGATGCGATATTTATTTTCAACAAGAATAAATATCCAAAAGACGTGGAGATATTGGATTAGGAAAATAGCACGCGGATCAAACGGAAATTGACGGATACCCGCTGATTTTTGTCTAATCCGTACTTATCCGTTTTTTCTGCGTCATCCGCGTGCCATTTCTAAAACAATTTTAACAACCTCCAACTAAAAAGTCCATCTTTTTTGTGTTTGTATCTGTAATTTCAAACCATGAAAAAACTGGCTTTTTTAATTTGTTTGATGGCAGCTTTGCAGTCAACCGCGCAATTCACCGTTCGCTTCGTAGTAACCGATGTAGCCACCCGTAAGAACGATGATATCTATGTGTCCGGCAACTTCAACAACTGGAATCCGAAAGATGAGAACTATAAACTGAAACCCTTTGGTGGTAGTCGTAAAAGCATCGTTATCAAAGACCTCGCCGCCGGCACCTACGCATTTAAATTCACACGTGGTGGGTGGGATAAAGTAGAAACCACTTCCGATGGCAGGGATATCAATGACCGTGTAGTGGATGTAAAAGAGGATATCTCGCAGGAGTTCACTGTTTCAGGATGGAAAGATGATTATCCCGAAGTGCCCAGGCGATATACCGCGAGTCCGCAGGTAAGAATATTAGATACCGCTTTCACCATTCCGCAACTCGATCGCAAAAGAAGGGTCTGGATCTATCTCCCGAAAGGGTATAATACTTCTTCAAAGATCTACCCGGTACTATACATGCATGATGGCCAAAATTTATTCAACGAACAAACTGCACCATTCGGAGAATGGGGTGTGGATGAATGCCTGGATACCCTACAGCAAAAATCAGGTAAAGAATGTATTGTTGTAGGAATAGATAACGGGGGAAGTAAACGAATGACCGAATACAATCCTTCCGACAACGATAAAAACGGAAAAGGAGAAGGCAAACAATATGTTGAGTTCCTTGCCAAAACATTGAAACCTTTTATTGATAGTAAATACCGCACGAAAAAAGGGCCCGAGAACACATTTGTAGCGGGCAGCAGTATGGGCGGTTTGATCAGCCTCTATGCGATTCTCCAATACCCGGATGTATTCGGGGGAGCAGGCGTGTTTTCACCTTCTTTATGGATAGCACCCGAGATCTTTCCAATGGCCGAAAAATTCACCACTACCGGTACGCCGAAATTCTATTTGTATATGGGTGCAAAAGAAGGGGCCAACATGATGCCTGATATGCAGCGTATGTCGGAGATCCTGCAAAAAAAGCCAAGCTTTGTAATACGTACTGTTGCAAATCCATTGGGGCAGCACACTGAGAAATACTGGCGACAGGAATTTGCTGATTTCTATAAATGGCTCATGAATTGAGCCAACCAGGTAAAATGAAACGGTAGGAAGGTTTGTTGTTTGTGGTTTGTTGTTTGTGGTTTGTTGTTTGTGGTTGGGGTTGCTGCCTGTTCAGTTTAGCGATCACAACCTTGAACCACCCAACCACAAACCCCAAACTCCAAACCCCAAATTCCAAACCCCAAACTCAAACCCCAAACTCATACCTTGTATGTAACCCCCTCAATCGCCAGGTCCGTATCCGCAAACACTTCACGGGCTTCATCCCGGAAAGCATCCAGGTTATCATATTTACTGCTGAAATGCCCGATCAGTAGTCTTTGTACGCCTGCTTTCAGCGCAATGGTGGCCGCCTGTTCGGTAGTGGAATGAAAACGGGCATCAGCACGTTCGGTAAGGTCTTTCAGGTACGTGGTCTCATGGTAGAGTACGGTTACCCCTTTTGTTTTTTCACAAAGGCTTTCATCAAATTTTGTATCTGCACAATACGCATAGCTGCGTGCAGGTTTGTTGGGAATCGTTACCCACTCATTTTTTATGATCTCACCATCCTTTGTTTCATAATCGTCTCCCTCTTTTAATTTCTCAAAATAGGTGGAAGGGATCTCGTATTGCCCGATGGTTTCTTTGTTGATCCTCCGTGGTTTTCTTTTTTCCCTGATAACAAACCCCCAGCAGGGGATCCGGTGCCGGGTATGAAAACATTCTACCTGGAACTTTGGCGTCTCCATGATCACACCTTCTTCTGCCAGCGGATGAAAAGTAAGCGGGTACGGTAGGGTAGTCACTGCCACTTCCAATTGCAGGGCGATGATGTCTTTTAAACGCGCAGGCGCATATAAATGCAGTTCCTGCTCCCTTCCCAATAGTGCCATGCTGGTAAGCAGCCCGATCAATCCAAAATAATGATCGCCATGCAGGTGTGAGATCAGGATATGGTTGATCTTGCTCCTTCTTATCCGGTAACGCGATATCTGCATCTGGGTGCCCTCCCCGCAATCGATCAGGAATAACTGGTCGTTCAGGGTAACCACCTGCGCAGTCGGATGCCTGTCGTAAGCCGGGATAGCGGAATTATTGCCTAATATCGTAACACCAAACATGAAAAAGATTAATTGGTTACAACATTAAGCAAATTAGGCGGTTAGGAAAATTTTGGAATTTTGGAATTGGGAGATTGGGAAATTGGGAAATTGCCGTGATTGCAGGAAATCTCCCAATTTCCCAATTCCAAAATTCCAAAATCAACTGAATAAACTTCGCGAAAAAGCTGTGCTAAAATGCTCAGTTTCCCATTATTTGTCCTACTTTTGCACCCGATAAAAAAAACATAAGAAACCATTCCGGAGTCTTTTTAAACATTTTGAGATGCCTTATTTAACAATTGAAAAAAAAGCGAGCTTTTTCGCTGAGTACGGTGGAAGCGCCACCAACACAGGTTCAATCGAAGCACAGGTTGCTTTACTGACTGAACGTATTTCACAGATTTCCAAACATTTACAAGCTAACAAACAGGATCATTCTACCCAGCGCGGATTGATGATGATGGTTGGTAAACGTAAACGTTTATTGGCCTACATGCAAAAGCACAACCTGCAGGGGTACCGTGCTTTGATCGAAAAACTGGGCCTGAGAAAATAATTGTCAGGTATGACAAATGCTATTCCCAACTGGCGGTTTTCATGCGGTTGGGAATAGTCATTTCTATTCATGCCTGTTTTGCTTCGCTATTCTTAACAAGGGATCATCGACGGGATAACTAAATCCTACCCCTCTTTCTCATCCCGATCTTCAAAATTAATGTATGTTATCACAACCAATCAGTGTTAGTTTCGACTTAGGTGGCGGCCGCGAGGTGTTCATCGAAACAGGGAAATTAGCACGCCAGGCAGATGGTGCTGTCACAGTACGCCAGGGCAACTGTGTTATCTTAGCTACCGTTGTAGCCAATAAAGAACCCAAAGAAGGACAGGATTTTTTCCCTTTAAGTGTTGATTACCAGGAAAAATTCGCTTCAGCAGGACGTATACCCGGCTCTTTCTTTAAAAGAGAAGCCCGTTTAAATGATTACGAGATCCTAACCAGCCGCTTAATAGACCGCGCTTTGCGTCCATTATTCCCTGAAGATTATCTCTGTGATGTTCAGGTACTTATCAGCCTTATTTCAAGTGATGCTGAAGTAATGCCTGATTCACTGGCTTGCCTCGCTGCGTCTGCAGCCTTAGCTGTTTCGGATATTCCTATCAAAGAAATTATCAGCGAAGTGAGGATTGCCCGTGTAGACGGAGAATTTGTGGTTAACCCAACCCGTTCCCAGTTGAAGGCGTCAGATATGGAATTCCTGATCGCTGCTACCGAGAAGAACCTGATGATGGTGGAAGGTGAAGCAAAAGAATGTGCCGAAGCTGACCTGGTTAAATCACTCCAGTTGGCCCACGATGCCATCCGCATCCAGATCAAAGCTCAGGCTGAATTACGCGCTAAGAAAGGCGTAACTACCAAAAGAGAATACAAGAAACCCGCTACCGACGATGCGGTCATGGAAAAAGTGAATGCTTTCGCCAAAGACAGGGTATATGAAATATCAAGAAAAGGTTCTTCCAAAAACGAACGTTCTGAAGCCTACAGCGCTTTGAAAGATGAAGTGATCGCAAGTTTTGGTGAAGAAATTACAGATCTCGAGAAGAAATTAGCCAAGAAATATTACGAGGACCTGAAATGGGAAGTAGTAAGAAACATGATGATCGATGACAGGATCCGTCTCGACGGCCGTCAACTCGATGTGGTTCGCCCGCTTGCTATGGAAGTAGAGCCTTTGCCAACTCCGCACGGTTCTGCATTGTTCACAAGAGGTGAAACTCAGTCACTTACAACGGTTACTTTCGGAACTAAATTAGATGAGCTGTTGGTTGAATCTGCTCAAAAATCAGAATATACCAAATTCGTACTGCATTATAATTTCCCTCCATTCTCAACAGGTGAAGTGAAAATGATGCGTGGCGTTGGTCGTAGGGAAGTAGGTCACGGTAACCTGGCTATGCGCAGTTTAAAACAAATGATGCCTGATACAAGCACTTACGCGTATACAGTTCGTATTGTAAGTGATATCCTCGAAAGTAATGGTTCGTCTTCTATGGCAACCGTTTGTGCCGGTTCACTGGCGCTGATGGATGCAGGTGTGCCTTTCCCTAAACACGTTAGTGGTGTTGCAATGGGACTGGTTACCAGGGGAGATGGCAAATACGCGATCCTGACCGATATCCTGGGTGATGAAGATCATTTGGGTGATATGGACTTCAAAGTAACCGGTACCAAAGATGGTATCTGCGGTGTGCAGATGGACATCAAGGTTGATGGATTGAGCATGGAAGTGATGATGGAAGCTTTGGAACAGGCAAGAAAAGGCCGTTTACACATATTGGATGCCATGTACGAATGTATGCCGGCTCCACGTCCTGAAGTAAAACCACACGCGCCAAGAATGATCAAACTGATCATCGATAAAGAATTTATTGGTGCAGTGATCGGGCCAGGTGGTAAAGTGATACAGGAAATTCAGCGTGAAACAGGCGCTACCGTAAATATTGAAGAAGTTGGTAACACAGGTGAAGTAAGTATCTTCTCTGCATCCAAAGAAAGCCTGGATAAGGCTGTAACCTGGATCAAAGGAATTACCGCTACTCCTGAAGTGGGTGATGTTTATGAAGGACCAGTGAAAGGCATTAAAGAATTCGGCGCTTTCGTAGAATTCATGCCGGGTAAACAAGGCTTGCTCCATATCAGCGAGATCAGCTGGTCACGTCTTGAATCTATGGACGGGCTGTTCAAAGAAGGTGATATCGTGAAAGTGAAACTGGTAGGATTGGATCCTAAAACAGGCAAATTCAAACTAAGCCGTAAGGCATTGATGCCAAGACCTGAGTCTAAACCTCGGGAAGGGGCGCAAAACGCTGAATAAAATAACAAGGGCTGTCTTTCCAAA
>JAQBNJ010000274.1 GCA_028288645.1 Sediminibacterium sp. | reverse complement strand
AAAGGGGTAACGGAAGATTGTTTGAATTGGCTCACCAACGACAACGATTTCTGTAATTCTTTGGTGGATTGTATTGTGCCCGGCAAATTACCTGCAACTGAACAATTAAGCGCAGAAAAGAAACTGGGCTATGAAGATGAACTGATGATCATGTCTGAACCCTATCGCTTATGGGCCATCGAAACCAAAAGTGAAAGAACGAAAAATATTTTATCATTCAGCAAATCTGATGACAGCGTTGTGCTGGCTTCCGATATCAATAAATTCAGAGAATTGAAATTACGTTTGCTGAATGCCACGCATACTTTATCCTGCGGTCTCGCACATCTCTCAGGTTTTACAACGGTAAAAGAAGCGATGCAGGATGAGAGCTTCGTTTCATTCATCTCCAGCCTGATGATGCAGGAGATCATACCATTGGTAGCGCAAAATGAAATCACCACCGAAGAAGCCACCATTTTTGCACAACAGGTGATCGACCGCTTTAAGAATCCATACATCGAGCATTTATGGTTGAATATTACGGTGCAGTACACTTCTAAAATGAGTATGCGCACAGTTCCGCTTGTCGAAAAACATTATGCGGATGGGAACGAAGTTCCTGAATTGATGGCGCTGGGTTTTGCGGCATTCCTTTTATTCATGTGGTCGAAGAAGGAAGGGGAGAATCAATACTATGGAGAGCTTAACGGAAACACGTACAAAATACAGGATGATAAAGCTTCTTTGTTATACGGCCAATGGCATTCCCATTCTGAAGAAACCGTAGCAAAAAGCAGCTTACAGGATATAGGCATATTCGGCGCCGACCTCGCAAAATTTCCCGGTTTTGCAGAAGCAGTGAACCGCTACCTCGGAATATTGTTAGAATCAGGGGCGAAGAACACACTTCGTTCTATATTCGCAGAAAAATCGGTAGCATGAGTAACAAACAAAAAATATTACAGGTTCACCCGAAAGATAATGTGCTCGTAGCACTGGACAATCTCGCCAAAGGAGATACAGTTCAATTCAACGGGATTGACTATACTTTACAGGAAGACATCCCCGCCAAACATAAATTTTTTATGCAGAATATGCAACCGGGCGATGAGATGATCATGTACGGCGTATTGGTGGGTAAAGCACAATCTGCTTTGGCAGCCGGCAGCCGCATGAGCATAAGCAATACCAAGCATGCTGCGGAACCTTATGCATTCAGGCCCTATCACTATCACTGGCAGGCGCCTGATGTTTCTAAATTTGCCAGCCGGACTTTTAAAGGTTACCATCGCACAGACGGAAGAGTGGGTACTGCCAACTACTGGTTATTTGTGCCTACCGTATTCTGTGAGAACAGGAACCTGGATGTGATCCGTGAAGCATTACATAGCCAACTAGGGTATGATGTAACGGACAAGTACAAACAGAAAACACAATTATTACTAAACCTGTATAAAAGCGGCGCCGATATTAATGAAGCAGATCTTTCCATAAAAGAATCTGTGGTGCCTACGCAGCGCGTATTTAAAAATGTAGATGGTATCAAGTTCCTCAACCACCAGGGTGGATGTGGTGGTACAAGACAGGATGCAGCCATTCTCAGTAAATTATTAGCCGCCTACGCGGATCATCCGAATGTAGCAGGTATAACCATATTGAGTTTGGGCTGCCAGAATCTGCAAACACAGAATTTGCTGGATGATATCAAACAACGCAACCCGAACTTTGATAAGCCCTTGTATGTTTTTGAACAACAGCAATCGCAAAGTGAAGAGCAATTGGTTACTGAAGCGATACGTAAAACATTTTCGGGATTGATAGAGATCAATAAGATCGAAAGAAAACCTGCTTCGCTTGATAAACTGTGCATCGGTGTTAAATGCGGCGGTAGTGACGGGTTCAGCGGTATTTCTGCGAATCCTGCCGTAGGGTATTGTTCAGATCTTGTGGTTGCTTTGGGCGGAAAAATTTTGTTGGCAGAATTCCCTGAATTATGCGGGGCCGAACAACAACTGATTGACAGAACAATCGATGAAGCAGCGGCAAAAAAATTCATCAATCTTATGCAAACGTATAGTGATTCTGCTATTAAAGCAGGATCCGGTTTTGATATGAATCCATCACCCGGAAATATCAAAGACGGCTTGATCACTGATGCGATCAAAAGCAATGGCGCTGCAAAAAAAGGTGGCGAATCTCCCGTAGTTGATGTGCTTGATTATACAGAACCTGCCCTGAAACCCGGTCTCAGCCTGGTTTGTACGCCGGGTAATGATGTGGAGGCAACAACCGGCAAAGCAGCGAGTGGTGCAACGCTTATCCTTTTCACTACGGGATTGGGAACACCAACCGGTAATCCTGTTTGCCCAACCATTAAAGTAGCAACCAATTCTTCACTGGCAAAAAGAATGGGTGATATCATCGATATCAACACAGGTCCCATCATTGAAGGAGAAAAAACAATTCAGCAAATGGGTGAAGAAATATTGGAATACTGTATACGTGCAGCAAGTGGCGAAGTAATTCCAAAGGCGGTGTTACTAAACCAGGATGATTTTATCCCGTGGAAACGCGGAGTGAGCTTGTAATCTTGATACTTGATTCTTTATACTGATTCTTGGTACTTGAAAGAAAACGGCTGATATGAAAAAATTTTTAGACGAGAATTTCCTGCTGTCGAATAAGACAGCGCAGCAACTATACCATGGGTATGCCAAACAGATGCCCATCATCGATTATCATTGTCACTTATCACCCCAACAGATAGCGGATGACCACCAGTTTCAAACGCTTTCAGAAGTTTGGTTATATGGAGACCATTATAAATGGAGAGCCATGCGCGCCAATGGCATTGATGAAAGTTATTGCACAGGGAATAAAACGGATATAGAAAAATTTGAACAATGGGCCGCTACGGTTCCATATACGTTACGGAATCCTTTGTATCACTGGACACACCTGGAACTGCAGCGATATTTTGGCGTGAATGATATTCTGAATACAGACAGTGCCGCTAAAATTTATGATACCTGTACTGCATTGATCAAGACAAAAGAATATTCCGTAAGAAACCTTCTCCGCAAAATGAATGTGGCGCTGGTTTGCACAACGGATGATCCTGTTGATTCACTTGAACATCATATCCGTTTAAAGAACGATGGTTTTGAAATTCCTATCCTGCCTGCATTTCGTCCCGACCAGGCAATGAATGTAAGCAGCGCAGCAAATTTTAACCAGTACGTAAAAAAACTGGAAGAAGTAAGCGGTATAACCGTTTCTACTTTCGATGACTTCCTCTATGCATTACAGAGCCGCCATGATTTTTTTGCATCTGTCGGTTGTAAGGTTTCAGATCATGGATTGGAAGAGATCTATGCGGATGATTTTACGGGTTCTGAGATCGATGCCATTTTCAACAAAGTACATTCCGGCAAACAGTTGAACGAAACGGAACAACGTAAATTCCGTTCCGCCATGCTGATCCACTTTGCCGAATGGGATTGGGAAAAAGGTTGGGTACAACAATTTCATTTGGGCGCATTACGCAATAATAATTCGAGGATGTTGCAGCAATTGGGCCCTGATACGGGATGGGATTCTATTGGTGATTTTTCACAGGCAAAATCCCTGGCTGCTTTTCTTAACAAACTTGATAGTGATAATAAACTCACGAAGACCATCATCTATAATCTCAATCCTGCCGATAATGAGTTAATGGCTACGATGATCGGGAATTACAATGATGGATCAGTAGCAGGCAAAGTACAATTCGGCTCAGCCTGGTGGTTCCTTGATCAGAAAGATGGAATGGTGAAGCAGTTGAATGCTCTGTCTAATATGGGATTACTCAGCAGGTTTGTAGGAATGCTCACAGATTCAAGAAGCTTTTTATCTTTTCCGCGTCATGAATATTTCAGGAGGATTCTTTGCAATCTTTTTGGCGAAGAGATCGAGAATGGTGAATTGCCAAACGATATTGAATGGGTAGGTAAAGTAATACAGGATATTTGCTTCTACAATGCACGGTCTTATTTTGGATGGCAATCCGTCATTCCTGATATACAGAAATAATTGAATGCAAACGTTTTCGTAATTAAAACAGCAGACTTATTGGATAATCAATAAGCTTTGCACCTCTAAACCGTAACCTTTAGCGTAGGAACCTGCGCAG
>JAQBNJ010000179.1 GCA_028288645.1 Sediminibacterium sp. | reverse complement strand
GCCGGTGCCCATATTGTCTATCCAGGTACTTGTCCATACTTTCCTGGCGTTATCATAACCGGTTGTGCCAAGGCCCTCGAAAGGCTGGCCCATCATGTCGCCTTTGAAGGCCATTTGTTGGTAGCGTCCACCCATGATCATTTTATTGGTGGCCGTTCCGTTAGATTTCATTGGTGGCGCATCGGGCGACATCCACATGGTGGTTTCTGCTTTCCATACGCCGTTCGATTTTGCCAACATCGCCTGCTCTTTTCCAGGGGTGCCGGCTTCCATCATTGTTTTCATGGCTGTAGCCGAATCTACGGGCACCCACTCGTCCGATTTTGCAGTAGTAGCCGTAGCAGTTGTGTCCGAAGGTTTAACGTCTTTTGTATCATTTTTACAAGCGAATAACAAAGAAACTGCGCAGAAGGTAATTACAATGTTTTTCATGGTTAAAAATTTAGGATACTAATGTACAAAAATGAAATCCAATAAAGGTCTTTGTTTCGTGATCTTTTCGTAGCATTTTATTTTAATTGCTGATCTTCTAAGGCTTCGCCGTAGCCTTAAAGAATTGTATTACAACGGCAACTGCTTCCTGTGGAAAAATATGTCCGCCCTTGTGCTTGTATACGATCACAGGATTGCCGGTTGAGGATGGATAGAGGGTCGCATCGGTTGCATATGCCTGTCCATCATTACTGCAATTGTTGATCTTGAGCATGCCCTTAATAGTTGCTTCCTGCCATTCAGGTTTTACGAGTGGATCCTTTTCACCAATGATATGCATCATGGGTTTGGGTTTGATGCGGGTGAGCGCACGAATGGCTGCGGCGGCCGAAGGTGCAGCCGCTGTGAGCACATCATTTCTTGCTTCCAGTAAGAGATAGGTAAAGCCTCCCCCATTTGAGTGACCAGTTGCATAGATGCGTTTATCATCGATCTTATATTCTTCGTGCAGGGTTTTTAGCATGGCATCAAAAAACAGCAGGTCGCGGTCATTCATATCACCCGGGGCTTTTTGCCAGCCTGGCAATTCTCCCTTAGGATCGGTTAATTGGCCGGGCGTATTCAGTCCCTGTGGACTCACAATAATGGCTTCGGGCCAGAGTTTATCAATACCCTTACCCCTCAATATCTTATTCATATTCCCACCGTGCCCGTGAAAGACGAACACAACAGGTGCGGCGATGCGTTTTGCTGTTTCCGGTATATACACCAGTGCCTCACGTTCAACACCGCCGACTGTCCAGTGCATTATTTTAGGTTCCGTTGCTGTGGCGGTCGCGATGGAAAACACTATACAAAAAAATGCGATCAATATGCGGAGGAAGAAGTTTGCAGGAAATTTTTTTACCGTTGGCATGATGAAATGTTTTATAGGTAAATATAAGTTTAACAGGCGTGCAATAAAGCGTCGGTTTCTAGGCTAATTAATATTTTGAGGTGCTACAGGAAATAAGACGGATTTTGAACCACATAGTCACATAGATACATAGGCTGTCACATAGTTTTTATTATTCTTCGGGCAATAACAAAACAAAATATTTACAAGTGTTTTTTACCCTTCTTTAAAAATAGTAACACAATGAAAATATATAAGAACACCTTTTAGCTTTTGCAACATTTGCACATACGATAGCTGGATTGCATCATGTATTGCAAAAGACCCTCCTGTCAATAACCTGATAAGTTAGCTCCTTTAAATACTTTCTCGTTATTCCCATCTATCTATGTGCTAAGCTATGTTTCTATGTGACTATGTGGTTCAAAATTATATCTCAACTTCTATTATGCAAGCGGATTTCTCCGCCGGCACCTCAAAGTATTAATTAGCCGGTTACTAACAGGGAAAGTAATTGATCACGGCCAGAATATTATCAATATCCCTGTCAATTAATCCTTAATTTCCCAACTCAAAACCTAACTCATTGCTATGGGAACTATCTCCATTAAGAAAAATGCAAAACAATACGATGCGGTCATAGTAGGTTCGGGCGCAGGCGGTGGAATGGCTGCGTACACACTTACGAAAGCAGGATTAAAAGTTTGCCTGATAGAAGCAGGACCAAAATACGATCCGGCCATTGATATATCTCAACTGAAAAATCCATGGGAATCACCGAGAAGAGGCGCGGCTACCAAGTTCAGGAACAATGGAGATTTTGATGCATGCTATGGCGGCTGGCAATTAGACGGCGAACCCTACACACAAAAAGATGATACCAAATGGGATTGGTTCCGCGCAAGAATGATCGGCGGAAGAACCAATCACTGGGGACGCATCTCACTTCGTTTCGGCCCAAAGGATTTTAAAAGAAGAAGTATAGATGGACTGGGTGATGACTGGCCCATCAGTTATGATGAGGTGAGCCCGTATTATGATAAAGTTGATAAACTGATCGGCGTATTCGGCACCAACGAAGGATTACCCAATGATCCCGATGGTGTTTTTCTTCCGCCGCCCAAACCCAGGATGCATGAACTGATGATCAAGAAAGCCGCAACTGGCGCGGGTGTAACCGTGATCCCTTCCAGAATGTCGATGCTCACAAAAAAGATCAATAATGAACGTGGCACCTGTTTTTATTGCGGGCAATGCAATCGTGGTTGTTCTGTGTACGCTGATTTTTCTTCCTCTTCGGTACTGATCAATCCTGCAACAAAAACCGGTAACCTCGATGTTGTAACCAATGCCATGGCACGCGAAGTGATCACCAACAAAGAAGGGATCGCAACAGCCGTTTCTTATGTTGATAAAAAAACAATGGAAGAATGCCAGGTGTCGGGGCGCATCGTGATACTCGCAGCAAGTGCCTGTGAAAGTTCAAGGATCTTACTCAATTCAAAATCTGCACGCCATCCCAATGGATTGGCTAACAGCAGCAATGTAGTAGGCAAATACCTGCACGATTCGACAGGTGCTTCCATGAGTGGTGTGATCCCTTCTCTCATGGGAAGGAAAAGATACAATGAAGATGGCGTTGGCGG
>JAQBNJ010000170.1 GCA_028288645.1 Sediminibacterium sp. | reverse complement strand
CGTTTCATTTCTATTTTTAATTCATCTTCTGGCATGGAATTAAGGTGGTGCTTAAAGGAAATTCTGCCATCCTCAAATTTTGAGATTAAGTATAAACGAGAACTTAATTCTTTGATTGACATTGTTTTTAATTCTTCAATATTATCTTCTATAAAAAGCACTTTTTGATTTATTTTAAGCGTAGAATACAAAGGAATCAAATGTTTAACCTTCTTTATTGTTTTTTCAAAATTCTTTTCTACTGCATCTTCTAAACTGGTTTTGTTTTCTGTTTTAGAAATATCAAGGATTGAATAGGGAACTATTTCGCGAATTAATTCTTCATTCTCAATTGATTGATAGAGTGCACAAATACTGGTTTCTCCATTTTGCGCATAGATAACTTGCTTATATGATTTTTTTGAAACGTATGCTTTAAAAGATTTAATGCTTGCGGGATTGTTGAGAAATCCACCCCCTCCGCTTTTGACTTTACAACGGATGTGTCTAAGGGGATGTATTGTAAATCCATTTTTATCAATACTTTTTCCGAAAGCCCATATCGGTTCAGCTATTGATTGAGCAAAAGTCTTCCCATCTGTTTGCCTTCGTACTAGTTCTTCTTTTAAATATTGCCTTAAGTTAGGGTCGATAATGATTTCTAAATCTTCGATTTTTTCGAAATCAGTTAAAAAGACTTTTGTAGCAATAAAAATGTTATCACCTCTTTTCTCATTGGGTTGAAAAATAAAATTTCCCTGCCCATCAGTTTCAGGAATGAATTTATTATCTACTTGCTTGTAGAGTGGTTGTTTAATAGCTGCAAAAAAGGTTTCTTTATGTAATTGACCTCTTATTGTATCCCCTTGAGCTACGATTGGTATTTTTTTGCCTGAGTCATCCAATTTGTAATGCCATTTTTGATCTTTCTTTTCTTTTACAAACTGTTGTTTGCCGCGTTTACGGACATTTTTGTAAGTGTCAGCAATTGTCCGGTATTCTGGTTGAAAGTTGATTAAAATTTCATCTTCAATCCAATTCTTAATTGTTTTGCCTTCAAAGTCTGGCCATTGTCTTACAGACTCATGATAAGGTAGGTTCTGATCTTTTGCTTCATTATATCTTAATAAAATTTTGTCTCTTATTGCGGCAGGCGGTATTAAAGTAAGAACAGTAGCATCAACAGCATGATGGCTGTGCTTATTCCTTTTCTTTTTTTCTAAGCGAGGTTGTATTTTATAAATTTTTCTGAAATCATCAGTAACAGACCCTTTTTGCACTTCTACTTTCGTAAAAACAGTTTTTAAATATGGCAAGGCATATTTAGTGACGATTTGAGTATCTTTCAACTGGCTGTTTCTCCAGCCTATTTTGTATTCTTTAATCGTAAATGTCTCTAATTTCTTACGCCAATATTCCAGGTCGAATTTATATCGATGTCTTTGTTGAATACAATAGTCTTTTCTATCTTTTGTGGTAGCCTTTTTAGACTCATTATTCCAAAAATCTATCAGACTTAATATCTGATCTGTTCTTTCAGAACTAACTATCCGTTCAATTTTGCCTTTTACTATTTTTTCTTCTATATCTATGCTTCCAAATATTAATTCTAACGTTGAAAGAATTGATGTGCATACAAGGCCGCCAATTGTTTTTTCATTATCATAGTTGGGGCAATCAAACGGAATTCTGTTACTCTTTATATCTCTGTTATATTTTGTTGTTGCAATTGTTAAGTTTTTGAGTTCATTGTCAAAGCTCATACTGGCGGGAACCGTATGCTCAAGATCATATTTAATACCATTAAATAAATCGCACATGTTTATCAGGTTGCCTGTATATAAGCAACGCATATTCTGTTCTTTCCACAACCTTATTTTATCAACGAGGGTTTTGTCTTCTCTATCAAAATTGGTTTTGCATTCTTCATTAATCTCATCGATAATTTTTTTATAATCATTATTTTCTTTTTCTCTGTCTTTTTGCCATTTTTCGATTGCTTTTCTTCTGTTAGCATCATTTAACTCTCTTGCGATTTCAATAACAACCCTGGTGTCTTCATCTATTTTTCCTTCCTGTAATAAGTAATTTATCAACCTTCTTAATTTGTGCAAAGTTTTAAGTGCCATAGGGTTTTTAAAACCATTGCTTATGGGTTGGGGCTTGCCTAAAACCGGAACACCATTTTTTATAGTGGCTTGTTCATAAGTTTCCTGCTCGGATGGGTGCCATAGATTTTTTTTATTTCCTTCCGGAACATTATATGTGTCTTTTAGATAATCAAAAATCCTATCGTGTAAACTTCCTGTTTTTGTGTAGGGAGATCCATTTTTTGAAATTCTATAGGTTTGTAAAAATTGTAAATACTGACCACTTACGTATTCCAAATTTGTTTGTTTTTCTTTTTCAGTTTTGATATTCCAGGTTGCTATTCCAAATACAGAAATTATTTTTTCTATAATGGCGTTTTTATCATCATCTGTTAATGTGTATTTTGAATCCGTACTGAATGGTAGGTCACTATTTAGTTTGTCGCTTATCAGGTTATTGACAACGTTGATTAATTGCCTGTCATGGGTTTGCTGACGAATTATTTTTTCGATTTCAATCGATAAGGTGTTCACTAAATCAGTGTCAATTTTTACATCATTACCTATTACCTTGTGAAGATTGGCTAGATAAACTGCTTCGCTATAAATAAAACCTTGGTATAAATACGGTAATATTTTCTTTATAGCAGATAAACTAAGCGTTGCATAACCCTGCTGTAGTTTAATTTTTGAAAAATCTTCAGCAATATCGTCACTTAATAATAATTTATTTAGCGCAAACTCTTTAAGCTTTTCTTTTGAATCGAAAGTAAAAAGTATATGCCATATGTCTTCAAAAGAATATTTACAAGTTTTTGGTTGATCAAAGAGAGATTCGGACCAACCATATTTATCCTTCCAGTCATTGCCTAAAACGTTTTTTAAACTATTGAGTAAAGTGCAGGATATGACCTTAGTATCATCTTCTTTGTTTTTCCCGCCTTTCCTGTGTTTTGATAAAATATTACCATTGAGTTTTCGTAACTCTTTATTAATACTACTTAGTTTGAAATCTCGGGAAGATTTATAAAAAAGCGGGTAAATGTTTTCTTTTAAGGTAGTAGCCTTGTTTACATTTTCCGGTAATTGTATTTTTAAATTATTAATAAAAACCCATGTCCTGAATTCTTCGTAAAGTGGGTGACTTAGAGGACATCTCTTTTTACCTGCTTTTATAAACTTATTGGCAGTATTTTTTACCGGTGTTTCCAAAGTACAGTATCCAACCAACCCTTTTTGACTTCTCAAGGGACGTTGCCAAATTATGGCTTTCCATAGTTTTTTGTAAATGAAATCATTAAGGTTTTGGACACGACAAATTTCTTTTAACTCCAGTTCATAGTCTGTTCTAAGATTATACCGTTTACGAATACGTTCATTTTTAGTTTTACTTAAATGATATAATGCCGCACCTAAAGTCCTATATTCTTCAATTAATGGTGAAATATCCTCAACTCCTTTTGTTCCAGTTTTTTCGCTTCCTTTTAAAATTGTTTTTGCTTCTTCATCTTCATCATCTCTACCTCGGTAACCTCTACGCTGAACTAATTGGTAAAGTACTCTGCCTAAGATGTACGGATTGTCAGCAAATATTTTTTTATCCAGATGGTCATTACTAATAACTAACTTTCTAAATAAATAATAGCTTTCATGTTTGCTAAAACCTAACTTTTCAAAATCCGGTTTCCCATCTCCATCAAAATCAAAACGAAGCCATTGTATAAAAGACTCACTTTGAGGATATTTTCGTCCAATGCCTTTTGTGTATGTTTTCCATTCATTAAGGTCATCGATACTTAAAGGACACATTTTTTGCTCAATCAAGGTTTGTAACAATGCCCATTTCCTATATTTTTCGGCTTGATAGTTTCTTCTTTTGCTCCTGCTTTCAGTTCTTTTTTGTACCAGTGGAAATTCACCAGATTTTCCTTCGCCTACACCCTTATCAAAAGTGAGTACACCTTTAGCAACAATTTGATTTTGCTTTTCGTGAGTATCTCTGATAGCCCAACCAATAGAATTTGTTCCAACGTCAAGTCCAATGATTTTTTCCATTTTTTTAGTATTGGGTAAAGTAAAAAAGGATAGCAGTTCAAAAAGTTTGATGAAAGCAAATCACAACTATTCACCTACACATAAATAAAGTATCTAACGTGTGCTTAAAGAATACCTGCTATCCAGCCACCCTGTCACGTTTAGTAAATATATGCCTTGTAGGTGAATAAGATCCTAAAATACTTTATATTTCACATATAAAAATTAAATATATGATTGTTTGTACTTATGTATAACCTGTGCACGATTTATTTTTATGGTATAATTAAGTCTTATATTTGTTTCTGAAAGCTTATCACAATAAGGCTATAAGCCGAAGATTATTCTTAAGCCCTGCGTACTCCGTGGGGCTTTTTTGTTGCCTGCTGATTCTGCAAACCGCAACTCATTACATTAAAACATAGGATATGTTCGGGGGGAGAAATTTCTAAACTCTACTAAATATAATCCCTTTTCTTAGAATATTATCTATGAATAACTGTTTTTTGCCGCCATAAGAAAGGAACGTACAAGAGGGTGACACAACAGACGATGCCATGTGTACCAATGCCGGGAAGCTAAAAATACCCTACTTATAATAATATTCCGGAGAGAAATAGATACGCAAAACTGAAATAGATGATTAGCCCGGTCACATCTACCAAAGTAGCTACAAACGGTGCAGAAGATACCGCCGGATCCGCGCCTAATTTTTTAAGAAAGATAGGTAACATCGACCCCGATAAAGTTCCCCATAGCACAACGCCAACGAGGGAAAATCCAACAGTTGATGCGATCATCATCCAATGTGGCCCGTAGAGCTGCGGTGCAATTGAGTGCCATACGGCAACACGTATAAAACCGATGATACCTAGTACAGTTCCAAGCAACATGCCGCTCAACAATTCCCTGCGCAATACACGCCACCAGTCGTTGATCGTGATCTCGCCAACAGCCATTGCCTGTATGATCAATGTTGAAGCCTGTGAGCCACTGTTACCGCCACTGGAAATGATCAATGGTACAAATAGTGCAAGCACCACGGCTTTTGCGATCTCGTCTTCAAAATATCCCATGGCTGTTGCAGTAAGCATTTCGCCAAGAAATAAAACCACCAGCCATCCAACGCGTTTGCGGAAAAGTTTGATCAATGGAATATCAAGGTAAGGTTCATTCAATGCTTCTGTACCTCCCATCTTCTGCATATCCTCACTGAACTCTTCATTGGCCACCCATAACATATCATCGATCGTTACAATGCCGAGGAGGATATTATTATCATCAATAACCGGTAAAGCCACGCGGTTATTCATTTTAAATACCTGGCTCGCATGTTCCTGGTCGTCATTTACGTTTAAAGAAACATAACGTCCATCAATGATCTCATCCACTCTTTTTTCAGGGGATGCGAGGATCACATCACGGATCCTGATATCATCGATGAGCTGGCCAAACTGATCTATCACATAGATCACATCGATGGTTTCGCTGTTCTTCGCATGTTTACGGATGGTTTCGAAAACATCGTTTACTGTATTATGCAGGTACACGTAAACATAATCGGGTGTCATCAATCGGCCAACGCTGTCTTCGGGGTATCCTAACAGGGAAAGTGTGATCTTTCTTTCTTCGGGGTCGAGTAATTTAATAAGGTCACGAATCGCGGCTTTGGGAAGTTCTTCCAGGAAGTCGGTACGGTCATCCGCGGGTAATTCATTTAATAGTTCCGCTGTTTTAGCTGGCGGCAATTCCTTAATAATATCTTTTTGTTGAGCGATGTCTAATATCTTGAATACGCTTGATGCACGATGTATCGCCATATTGGCAATGATCTGCGCTTCATATTCAGGGTATTCATTGATCAGTTCGGCCACATCACTGATATTCTGATCGTCCAGGAATTCCCGGATCTCCAGTTTATCTTCCTGCGCTACCAGTTGTTCAAACTGCTCGAAGATGTTGGGTTGTTCTAATTCGAGTGACATAGGCTGCAATTTAATCAGGAATTCCGATGTAATATTGAATATTGAACAAGGAATTTTGAATGCTGAGCCGCCCCCACTTCAAAATTCAAAATTCCTTGTTCAATGTTCAATATTCAACAACTCTCATGATACTACCGGTTTTAGTTATAGCAGCATCAGACAAAGGTGGTAAAGGTGTGTTTGCTTCAGAGCGCATTCCTGCAGACACGATCATTGAAATATCGCCTGTATTGGTGTTAAGCGTAAAAGACAGGAAAGAGGTGGAAAAAACGATCCTGTATAATTACATTTTTGAATGGGGTGACACAAAAGGCGATAAGGCGTGCATCGCATGGGGGTATCTCTCCATGTACAACCATTCCTATCAAGCCAACTGCGACTACGAAATGGATCTTGAAGAAGAATTGATGCGTATTAAAACTGTCCGGGATATTGAAGAAGGAGAGGAGCTCTTCATCAATTATAATGCAGAGCCGGGAGATGAAACACCGATCTGGTTTGAAGCGAAGTGAGTTTCACGCAAAGGTGCGAAGGCGCAAAGTTTTCTTATGCAAAGTTGCCGCTCGAACAATACACTTCTACATATTGGAGACGTACTATCTACTTCAAACTTCCCTGGCGCCTTTGCCCCTTGGCGCCTTTGCGTGAAATGCTTCGCGTGAAAAAATCACTTACCAATACTGATACCCCATTAACCTCGTTAACTCCAGCTTCGCTAAACACAACTGGTATTCATATTGCAATTTGGTCAAAGCTGCGCGCTGTACATTGGTTCCTGCATTGGTAATTTCAAGATTGGTTCCTGTTCCGCCTTTCAAACGGTTGCTTGCCAATACCTGTGCGCTTTGCGCCTGTTCTATCTGGCCGCGGGTATTTTTGATTCTGTCGAGATTGGTGGCGATATCTGTCAGCGCCTGTTCAATATCTTTTTTATAAGTGCTGCTCAAACTTTCAACTGCGAGTTCGTTTTGTTTGATGATGTTCTGCTGCAGTTTTTGCTGCTGTTTATTTTTCCCGCCATTATAGATAGGGATCGACATGGAAACACCCGCCATATAATTGAAACGCATATCAGCTATATAGGGAAGGTAACCATTCTTGATACCCGCTGCACCGCGCAAACCTATCGTTGGTTTGTCAGCTAATTTCGTGATGGCAAGATCACTTTCAGCCTGTTTAATCTTGTCTTTGGCCAAAACAAAATCGAGATTGCTCACTTGTGCTACGCCCAATGCGCTGCCGGCATCTGTTAGGTTGATATCAAAATCAAATGACCTTCCATTGCTTTGTTTGATGCCTGTTGTGTATTCCAGGAGGTTCAGTTGTTTTTGGAGACTGTTCTTCAGATCAACTTTCCTGTTCTCTTCGTTGTCGATGGATGCCTGTATGTTCAGCAGGTCGATCTTTAATGCTGTGCCATTTTTTAACTGGCTCTCTACAACACGTTTATTTTCATTCAGGAAATTCAGCACGCTGTCCTGTATGCTCATTGCTTTTTGCAGGTAAACGATATTATAGTACACGTTAGAAACCTGGTAAGCGAGTTGGGCTTTTACATAGTCAACATTATGTCTTGCATACTGCAGGTCATCTTTAGAGCGGTTCACGTTTGCCTGCAGCCTGCCAAAATCAAACACCGCATAAGTTGCATTTACTGAACCATTGAGATTATGCACAGGTGCAAACTGTATATCATCGCCATTTATCGGCACAACAATTTTCGGCCTTACATAAGTGTAGGAAGCATCCCCGGTAATATCAGGGAATTTATTCAGTTCCGTCAGCGCCACTTTTTCCTGTGCCGTAACAACCGTATTCTCCATTTCCTTTACTTTAGGAAAATAACCAAACGATTGCCCGATCAGTCCTTTCAATTCATTATTCACTGTAACCTGCGCATTTACAAAAAGCACAGCTACCATGGTAAATGTGGTAATAATTATCTTTTTCATTGTATACAATTCTACTTATAAAATATGATCAATATCATTAGGACATTCAATTCCATCCCGCAAGTGCGGGACCCAATCCCCAATTTCAAAATTCTATCAATGTGCATCCGCCGCCGCTTTCATAGCCGCTGCAACCTCATCTTTCGATTTCTTTTTTACTCTCAGGAAAACCACCAGGGGTATCACGAGTATAAAAAATATCGTGATCAGCCGGAAAGTATCCAGGTAAGAAAGATAATAGGCCTGCCTGTCAACAATATTATTGATGGTTGCCAATGCCTTGTTACTTGCGCCCGCCACATCACCTGACCTGGCAATGATACCCTGCGTGATCGTATTACTTCTCTCCAAAAACATTTGTGATTCACTTGTAACTTTCGTCACAAGATCATACCGGTGTTGCGCATATTGGTGTGCGATATAATTATTCGCCAAAGCGATACCAAAGGCACCACCTAATTGACGTATCATATTATTCAATGCAATACCGGATGGATAATCTTTGGGCTGCAAACCTGCTACCGCCTGATTGATCAATGGTAACTGCACCATACTGATGCCCACTGCACGTAAAGCAAGCGGAACAAAGAAATCCCATTTACCTACATCCGGGCTCACGCCGGCACTCATCCATGAATAACCTGCAAAAAGTAAAAAGCCAACTACAACAAACGGAATGGGAGAAACTCCTTTACTCATGAGCTTACCAATGATCGGCATCATCAATACCGTGATCAGCGTCGGCGCCAATAAGGTTAAACCTGTTTCATACGCAGTAAAACCCAATGTGCGTTGTGCAAGAACAGGAAATACAAATACGGAAGTAAACAATCCCACACCCACAACAAACGTGAATATAGTAGTGAACGCAAGGTTCCGGTTGCCAAGCACTTTCAGGTTTACGGCCGGGTTCTTGATACTTAATTCATACCAGATAAAACCAACCATTCCTACAAAAGCAAGTGCAGCAGTGATCCGTATTATATTGCTGCTAAACCAGTCTTCGGACTCACCTCTTTCCAATACATATTGTAAGCAACCGATTCCTACTGTCAATAATAAGATGCCTGTATAATCGATCTTGATCTCTTTTTTCTTTGAGCCCTCGCCTTCTTTTTTATCGATAAAATAAAAAGATAAAAACGTTGCAATGATACCGATCGGGATATTGATCATAAAGATCAATGGCCATGAAGCGTGATCGATGATATAGCCGCCTAATGTTGGGCCCAATGTCGGGCCGAGTACGATCCCCATTCCAAACAATCCTGCTGCAATGGGCCTGTCCTTCGGCTCAAATGCATCAAACAAAATTGCCTGTGATGTGGATAGTAATGCACCACCGCCTACACCTTGTATAAATCGCCAGATGATCAGCTCAACAAGGCTGTTTGATTGCCCGCACATATAAGATGCTGCGGTGAAAATGATCATCGAGACGATGTAATAATTTTTCCTTCCAAAATATTCCGCCAAAAAACCGGTAAGTGGAATAATGATCACGTTGGCGATCGCGTAGGAAGTGATCACCCAACTGATGTCTTCAATATTCACACCCAGGCTTCCACTCATATCACTCAAAGCAACGTTCACGATCGATGTATCGATCAGCTCCATTACTGCAGCGGTTACCGTGGTTATAACAATGATCGCCCTCGCGAATCCTTTAGGTGTTGCCATACAACTTTGTTTTCCCCTCCCCTCCCAGGGGAGGCGGGGTGGGGTCTAGTATTATTTAATTTCTGCGCTCACAAACACACTCAATCCCGCTCTCAACATACTCCTGTACTGATTAATGTCTTTGATCTGAATTTTTACCGGTACACGCTGTGTTACCTTCACAAAATTCCCGCTCGCATTATCAGGCGGAAGCAAAGAGAATTTAGCGCCCGTGGCATCACTCAAACTTTCAATCACGCCTTTTACTTTTGTACCGGGGAATGCATCTATTTCAATATCCACCTCTTTACCGGGATATAATTTTTTTAACTGGTTCTCTTTAAAATTCGCGATCACCCAGTAAGTGGTATCGTTCACAATAGAGAACAAAGGTGTTCCTGCCTGTACGTATTGTCCTTCAGAAACATTCTTCTTACCGATCTTACCGGCCTGCGGTGCAAATATTTTTGTGTACGTAAGTTTCAGTTTTGTCTGTTCGATCTTGGCTTTCTTCACATCCAACCCGGCTGCGGCTTTCTGTACTCCGGCCTGCAATACAGCAATACGGCTTTCTGCTGCGGTAAGATCTGTTTTGCTGTTCTCTACCTGTTGGGTGGCTGATTCTACATTGAATTTTGAATCATCTAATTGCTTACGTGTAATGGCCTGATCGTTAAAAAGATTTTGATCTCTCTTTAAATCGTCTTCTGCTTTCTTTTTGCGCATTTGTGTGAGGTCGATATTGCCTTTGTTTACGCGGAGCGATACAACGGCATTGTTCTGCGCAGCTTTGGCATTGATCACATCTACTTCAGCCTGCCTGTAGTCGGCTTCCATTTCTGCTAACTGGGATTGCAATTCAGCGTCATCCAGTTCTACTACCAACTGGCCGGTTTTTACGGAATCATAATCTTTTACGGCGATGGATTTTACATAGCCTGCTACCCTTGGTAATACCGGTGTGATCTGTGTTTCGATCTGTGCATTATCAGTGGTCTCGTGCGTTAAAACGAAATTTATTTTTTTATAACCGAAATAACCGGCTATCCCTAAAACCAATACAAGTATGATGATCTTAACGGGTGATTTTTTTTCTTTGATTGCTTGCTCTGACATATGAGACGGTTTGTAGTTTGTTGTTTGGGGTTTGTGGTTTGAGGTTGTTAATTGAGTAAGTAGGAGTGGATGATCTGTTTTAAATGTTTGATCAGCCTCTGCCTGAAAACCAGGTCAGTGTAAGGATCAAAACTTCCATCACGATCCATCAGCATATTGCACATGGCTTTGGATAGCATTACCTGGTTGATGGTGCCGATCAGGGTGGCCATGGTAAGTTCGGGGTCCACTTTTTTAAAGACCTTTTTCTTAACTCCCTGTTCAATGATATTTCGCAGCGTGGTAATATTTCTTACAAATACTTTTACGATGTTTTCATGCATGGCTTCGCGTTCACCCATCAGTAACTCCTGGTAAAGAATACGGTGAAAAGACGGGTTGGATAATATTTTGGCTACATAATTCTCTATGATCAGGTCGATCTTTTCAATTTCGGTGAGCGTTTTGTTTGCTTCGATCTCATCCATCTTGCCACGCATGAATGATGCCTTGTATTCAACAATGGCTTCAAATAATTTATCCTTCGAACCAAAATAATAATTAACCATCGCCACGTTCACATCTGCGCGCGATGCGAGGTCACGTATCGAACTGCCTTCAAAACCCTTCTCAGCAAAGAGTTCAATGGCTGCGTTCATGATATGTTCTTTCTTGTCGGTAATCATATTGATTTATTTGAAGCGGCAAAATTAAACAAATGTTTGAATTAATCAAACGTTTGTTTGATTTTTCTATGACACAAAAAATAAATGTTTGATTATCAGCTTGGTATGAAGTATTATTTTTTCACGCAAAGGCGCAAAGGAGCAAAGGCGCAAAGAAGAAATCCCGCTTTGCGTGAAACTTTATTATGTTTGAAACATCAAAACAATACGTCATGCTCCGTTCATTCCTTTTTTTCCTTTCTTTGTCTTTGATCCTAAATGTAGGTGCCCAGACAATCAGCATTCCCGGTAGTACAGGTTACGCCGTCCCTTCAGAAAAAAATGAATCCTCAATTTTCACAGAAAAGAATGGGTTGCATTGGACAGATGCTAAACAACAGGTTAGTTATTCTTTTTATATCCGCAAGGCAGGTAATCTCGCGATCAGCATCAATACAAAAAATGAAATGGCTGGAAATACCGTGAAAGTTTCTGTTGCCGGTAAGAATTTTGTCTTGAACATTCCTTCAACAAAAGATTTTAAACTGGTTAAGGCTGGTACGGTTGCCATCAAAGACAGCGGTTTTTATACGATCAGTTTAACTTCTGTAAAAAAGGCGGGCAATACCATTGCAGATATCCAATCGATAGAATTATCAGGTACTGCAACAGAAAGCATGCATTTTAATCCGAAATCAAGACGCAATGCCGCTTCGGTGCATTTGCGTTATCCATTTGCGGATAGCATTAAAGCGATAGCATTCTATAATGAGATCACTATTCCCGCAGGTGCAGATATCGTGCATAGTTATTACATGGCTTGTGGTTTTGCGCGGGGGTATTTCGGTATACAGGTGAATAGCCCAACTGAACGCCGTGTGATCTTTTCAGTATGGGATGCGGGCAAAGAAGCTGTAGACAGAAATAAAGTAGCCGACTCAAATAAAGTTCAATTACTCGCCAAAGGCGAAGATATGTTTGCAGACGGATTTGGCAATGAAGGAACGGGTGGCCATAGTCATTGGGTATATCCCTGGAAGGCCGGCCGTACTTATAAAATGATGGTAACAGCTTTGGCAGACACCGCTTCGCAAACCACTATTTATACAGGCTATTTCTTTTTACCGGAATTGCAAAAATGGAAACTCATCGCCAGTTTTAAGGCCCCGCGCGACGGGCAAACTTTACGCAGCCTGTATTCATTCAATGAGAATTTTGTTGGAGTGAATGGCCAGTTACAACGCAAGGCTTTTTTCGGCAACCAATGGATACAAAGAGCGAACGGCTCATGGAAAGAAATAACGCAAACCACTTTTTCATATGATGCAACAGGCAAAGCTGGCGACCGCATCGATTATGGTGCTGGAACGGCCGATGGAAAATTTTATCTAATGAATGGCGGGTTTCAAAAGAACAATGTAAAATATGGAGATACCATAAAGCGCTCTGCCTCTAACGACCGGCCGGTGATCGACTGGAAAAATGCTGATAGTGCAGCGCAGGCAGCGAGGGACAATCAACTGATCTTTGATGCCGTAAAGAAAAAGGAGATCGACACTACGGGTAGCAAGGAAGGCGTTTACTATCATATCTTAAAAGAAGGAACAGGCGATAAGATCTCTGTAAATGATACGGTTACCATTTTTTACAAAGGCTATTTACTAAAAGACGGAACTATTTTTGACCAGACAAAAGAAAAGCCTGCTACATTCCCATTAAAACGTTTGATCAAAGGATGGCAGCTGTCTATCCCGATGGTTAGAGCCGGTGGCAAGATCAGGATCTTTATTCCTTCGGGTCTTGCCTATGCCATACGCAGCCGAAGTAAGGACATACCTCCAAACAGCGTATTGGCATTTGATATTGAGATACTGAGTGTAAAGAAATAAGTATTTTATATCCTGTCGGGTATTTTCTTCCATTTTTCCGGGTAATTTCCCGTATTTTAATACACTGAGTTTCTATTGCTTTGTACACGTTTAAACAAGTAAATGAAAACTGCACGACAGTTATCTGTTGTCATACTATTGCTGCTGGACGTTTCTGCATTGTATGGTAGTTATTGCATGATCATGGATCCTACCGGTAATTCATTAGGTGCGCCGTTTTATTTACTCAACGGCACTGTTTTTTCGGACTACGCGATCATTGGATGGATCCTGTTATTTACGGTGGGCATCTTTAGTAGTTTTATTCTTTTACTGATATTTTTCAAAAGTACCATCTATTCTTTCTTCGTGATATTACAGGGGGTGATCCTCTGCATCTTCATTTTTGTGCAGATTTTATTGATCCGAAAAACCTTCATTCTACAATATGCTTTTTTATTAATGGCGATCAGCCTTATCGCTTTGGGTGCGCTGCAAAACCAGGGAAAGATCATTGGAGAGGTAGATAATCCAAAACGGAAAAGATCATGATTGTCTTACATGTTGAATGAGAATGTCCGCGATGTCGTCACTGCGAGGCACGAAGCAGTCAGTATTCCGACCTTCAGAATCTCTTAAATTGTAGCACAGATTGCTTCGTACCTCGCAATGACGGAAAAAAGCTCAGCCTTCTAAAAATTTCAGATACACCCCGTTCGTCCAGCCAAATCCATCCTGGTTGGGATATTCGCCGCCGCCTGCTTTGCTTTCCGTATTACTTACATTGTATTTCTCCATCATTTTGCCGGTAGCGGCGTATACTTTTTCATTTGTATGCATCCAGTTCCGGCGGATCTTTTCTGCCAATGATTTGTGTCCGTATGGAAGCTGTTTCAGTCCCTGGTAGGTTATCCATTGAAGCGGTGCCCAGCCGTTGGGTGCGTCCCATTGCTGACCGGTGGTGGTAAGTGTTGTAACAAGGCCGCCCGGTTGCAGA